>JANMSY010000713.1:0-13595 GCA_031389865.1 Anaerolineales bacterium
AGCGACTTGGACATCTTCACACCGCCAACAAGCTGCAGCATGCCATTATGCACCCAGTAGCGGGCAAATTGCTTGCCTGTGTAGGATTCGGTCTGCGCGATCTCATTTTCATGGTGAGGGAATATAAGGTCGTTGCCGCCGCCATGGATGTCGATCTGTTCGCCAAGTTCCGCAAGATTCATGGCTGAGCATTCGATGTGCCAGCCAGGGCGGCCTTTGCCCCACGGGCTATCCCATGAAATTTCGCCAGGCTTTGCGGCTTTCCAGAGTGCGAAATCCATCGGGTGATCCTTGGCTTCCTCTACTTCGACGCGTGAACCCGCCTGCATGTCGTCTAGCTTGCGGCCGGAGAGCTTGCCATAATCATCATCGCTGATCACGCTGAAATAGACATCGCCATTGGGCGCGGCGTATGCGACTTCCTTTCGGATCAAGCCCTGGATAAACTCGATGATGAGCGGCATGGTCTTGCTCACCTGCGGGTTGGATGTGGCCGGCAGCACATTCAGATCCTTGAGATCGTTTGCATAATCTTCGATGTATCGCTGTGAAAGCTTGAGCGGGTCTTCGTTAAGCTGTTTGGCGCGGTTGATGATCTTGTCATCCACATCGGTGTAGTTCATGACATGTTTGACCTGGTACCCGCGGTATTCCAGATAGCGACGCATAATGTCAAACACGATCGCGGACATGGCATGGCCGACATGCGCGTCGTTATAAACCGTGACGCCGCAGACGTAGAGTTTCACCACGTCCGGCTCGAGGGTTTGAAATTCTTCTTTTTTGCGGGTGAGGGTATTGTAAAGGCGGATCATGTCCCATTTTTACCACGACACCTGTACCTATACTAGGTGTACGCACACAGGAATACGAAAAATTAAAAACAGAACGTGCCGCTTCGCCTGGCGCGAATGACATGTTCTGTTTAAAGTCCATCTCTTAACTTGATTGCTTTTTTCTCTTGGCGGTCTCCTCTTCCACGCGGGCGAAGATCATGCGTCCGGCAGCAGTCTGCAGGACTTTTGTGACGACCACATCCTTGTACTCGCCAATGTAATCGTGACCATTCTCCACAACGACCATCGTGCCATCATCCATGTAACCCACACCCTGGCCGAACTCCTTGCCCTCCTGGAAGATATTCAATGTCATGCGTTCACTCGGCAGGACAACGGATTTAACTGCGTTAGCCAGTTCGTTGATATTCAAAATCGTCACGCCCTGCAGTTCCGCGATGCGGTTCAGGTTGTAATCATTCGTCAGAATCGGACACTTCAACTGCCGCGCAAGGACAACGAGTTTATCATCCACTTCGCGGACCCCCTCTGCATTGATATCACTGATGCGGACGAGGATGTTCGGAAGCTTCTGCAATTCAGCAAGCACTTCCATGCCCCGGCGTCCGCGTTGGCGGCGCAGACCATCGGGCGAATCTGCAATGTATTGAAGTTCGTTCAACACGAAGCGTGGGATGAGAAGCGTGCCGGGCAGGAATCCTGTTTTGGCAATATCAGCGACGCGTCCATCAATAATGACGCTGGTATCCAGTAGGATGGTACGGTTGAGATTTGTCCAGGAGGTGGAGGCACCGCTTTCGCCGCCACGCCCGCTAATAGTGCTGACGAGTCCCATAATGTCACCTTGACGCATGACAAAAAGGGAAATTCCCAGATATGCGAATATGAGCACTCCCACAAATGGGAGTATCTGTCCGAACGGCGCGGGAAGCAACGAGATTGGGAACGCAAGCAATGCAGCGGTGAGCAAACCAATGACCAGACCCGTCAGACCGGCAAAGAGGGTCTCCGCGGCAAGCCTGCCCAGTTTGTTCCTGATCGCACGCGATGGACGCGTGGTGAGATAAGGAGTCAATACCAGCCCGGCCAGTACACCGATTAGACCAAATACCGATCTGAAAAGTAATTCCTGTCCGGGATTTGCAGGCTGCATTGTTGCAGCCCAGCCACCAAATATCCACCCCATGTACCCTACAATAAACATGCCGATAATACGAAAAATAAATTCTGTGCTCATAATAAATAACTCCTTAAGTCGAAAAATAAAAGAATAATGGTCAGGTATGATAGCATGCCTGAAAAGGCAAGTCAATCGTCGCAACAGGCTCTCATACAAATTTGTTATAATTAAATGATGTTAATAGTGCCTTTTGGATGTACTATTCAGCCTCTATGCAAGCTTTTGATTAGAATTATATGAGCTACAAAGACCCCATGACTCTTATAGATACTCTTAACCGCCCCCTGCATGATCTGCGAATTTCTGTCACCGATAGATGCAATTTTCGGTGTGTCTATTGCATGCCCAGGGAGATCTTCGGCCCAGACCATCAATTCCTGCACCGCGACCAGATTCTGAGCTTCGAGGAAATTGCGCGGCTGGCCCGCATTTTCGTCACACACGGAGTCCGCAAGATCCGTCTGACGGGTGGTGAGCCTCTGGTGCGCCGTGATCTGCATCTGCTGGTTGCCATGCTCGCTGAAATTCCCGATCTCGAGCTCACTCTCACGACAAATGGAACATTGCTGGTAAAACAGGCGCGTGCCCTGAAAGATGCCGGCCTGAAACGCGTCACCGTGAGTTTGGACTCACTCGACGATGAAACATTTAAAGCAATGAACGATGTGGATTTTCCGGTGCAGAGAGTACTGGACGGAATGGACGCCGCGGCTGCAGCTGGCCTTGGCCCCGTCAAAGTGAATATGGTGGTGAAGCGCGGCCTGAATGAGACGAGCATCCTGCCCATGGCCCGCTTCTTCCGTGAGAAGGGTTATATTCTGCGCTTCATCGAATATATGGATGTGGGTCATTCAAACGGCTGGCGAATGGATGATATTATTCCAGCCGCGGAAATCATAAAAATGATCAATTCTGAATTGCCTGTGGAGCCGCTTGATCCGAACTATCGCGGTGAAGTGGCAGAGCGCTGGCGATACAAGGATGGGAGTGGTGAGATCGGAGTGATCGCCTCTGTGACACAGGCATTTTGCGGTACATGTACCCGGGCCCGGCTTTCCGCTGAAGGCGCACTGTACACCTGCCTGTTTTCGATCAAAGGACATGATTTTCGTAGTCTGCTTCGCGGTGGCGCGACAGATGATGAGATTTCCCAAATGATTGCACGTGTATGGGGGAAACGCACAGACCGATATTCGGAAATACGGTCGGATAATACGGTCGCGTTACCAAAGGTGGAGATGTCACACATCGGAGGATAAGGGAAACCGTTTGGAGTTTCCCGGTACGTTGGACGAAGCTGACGGATCATTTGGCAGCCTGGGGGAAGTTTATAGGTGGTACATTCTACATCGTACAGGAGGTGACAAAAATGATGATCGATTCGTCCCAGCTCTATTTCTTCATGGGTGCAGCTCCGGCCTTATTATTAACTCCAGGGCCAGCCGTCCTGTACATCACTACTTGTCGCGCCAGCCAGGAGAACCGCCATGTCCATTGGCATATCGCTCCCTTGCCGCACGGTATCCCGTCCAAACAGCAACAGCTGGAAGCGCTGAACGTGGAAAATGGGATTCTTGAAATTCCCAATGAAGAGATGCAAGAGCTTGCAGGGCGTATTCGCCAAAACATGGCGATTTATCCTGCTTGAGAAAGCCACTTATTCAACAATGCCTGCATTGTGCAGGAGGCGCTTCTTCATCTCTAGTATAATCCCGTCCATGAGTATAAAAACCCAACTGAACGAGTCGATGAAGGACGCCATGAGGAGCGGAGATGAAGTGCGCAAGCGCACGGTGCGCATGGTGCTGGCTGCGGTCAAACAGGTGGAAGTGGATAGGCGAGTTGAGCTCGATGATGTTGCCGTGATAAATCTTGTTCAAAAAGAGGTGAAGAACCGCCGCGAATCGCTGGAGGAAGCGAAGAAAGCGAACCGTGCCGACCTCGTGGAAGCCAACGAAGCCGAGATCAAAGTGCTTGAAGTTTTCCTCCCGAAAGCCATGCCCGCCGAGGAACTGGGATCCATCGTCCAGGCTGCCATCGCTGAAACCGGGGCATCTTCCCCTGCAGATATGGGGAAGGTTATGAAGATCGTCATGGCAAAAGTCGCTGGCCGCGCGCCCAATGACATGGTCAGCGCGACTGTGCGGGAGCTGCTCCAGAAATAAGATGGGGACTCCCACCACGCGCAACCGTTCCATCCCCGCGCGTATCCGCACGCTTCAATTCATCCTGCTTGTTCTTGTAAGCATCATTTCATATGGAGCCCTGGTATTGCCGCAGACACTTCGTCCTGCGACAGCTGCGCTTAATGCAGGGGAGGTTTCTCCAAGCGATTTTCAGGCCCCCGAAACAGGAAGCTATATCAGCGCAGTACGGACGGAGGATGCCCGCCTCGCCGCAGAAAACTCCGTTGCATCCATTTACGGCTTACCCGACCCGTCAACTGCCCGCCGCCAAATTGAGCGTCTACGTGCTGCATTGCAGTACATCACGCTCATCCGTTTGGACACAAACTCCTCACTCGATCAGAAGACTACAGATATTTCTGCGCTCACTGATATCTCGCTGCCGCCACAAACCGTGCAAAAAATCCTTGAGCTGACACCCGCACGTTGGGATCCCATTCAGCAGGAATCATTAAGCGTGCTCGAGCAGGTCATGCGACGCAGTATCCGCGACCAGGATATGGACTCTGTGCTTCGTACGATCCCATCACTGGTGACTCTTTCACTGGATGAGGCACAGGCTGTGATCGTATCGGAACTTGTGGCTGCGTTTGTCACACCCAACAGTGTGTATAGCGCGGAATTAACGGAGGCAGCCAGAAAGTCCGCGCGCGATGCAGTGGAACCAGTCACCCAGGAATACAAGGCGGGAGAGATCATCGTCCTGCGCGGCCAGATTGTGACCGCGGCACAACTCGAGGCTTTGCACGAATTTGGCTTGATCGAAGAGTCCAGCCCGTGGCAGGAGTACGCCGGGGCAGGCGCATTGGTGGTTATGCTTGCTGGTTTCGTCTGGTTGTATTTTTCCCGCAGGCGTTTGCAGTTCCTGTATCATGCACGCAGCCTGGTTGTTGTGGCATTGCTTGTTATTATTTTTATTGTGGGTGCACGGCTGACGATCCCCGACCGCACAATATTGCCCTATGCATTTCCGCTTTCCGCGCTGGGGTTGTTGCTTGCCACATTGTTTGGCGTGGAAACCGGCATTGTTTTCTCGATCGTGATTTCCTTTCTTGCACCGTATAACCTGCCCAATACACTTGATCTCACTCCTTATTATCTGCTGTCGTCATTGACCGGCGTTCTGGTGCTTGGGGCTGCGCGGCGTGTGTGGACCTTCTTCCGCGCAGGCATGGCGGTGGCAGCTGCAGGCATGGCAATGCTGCTTGCATTCCGCATTCCGTTCACAACGATGGATGCAATGGCGCTGCTGCAACTTGCCGGCGCCGCGATCTTTAGTGGACTGTCAGCCTCAAGCATTGCCTTGTTACTCCAATATTTCCTGGCCCAAACGCTGGGCCTTACCACGGCGTTGCAGTTGATCGAAATCTCACGGCCTGATTTTCCATTGCTTCAATTCTTTTTGCGTAATGCGCCCGGCACCTATCAACATAGTCTGCAGGTGGCGAACTTGGCCGAGCAGGCAGCCGAGCTCATCGGGGCCGATGCGCTTCTCACGCGTGTTGGTGCGCTCTTCCATGATATTGGCAAGGCCATGAATCCCACGTTCTTCATTGAGAACCAGCCTCAGGGAGAAATGAATACTCATGAAGACCTCGACCCGGCTGACGCTGCTGCAGTGATCATTGCGCATGTGCCTGATGGAGTGGTGCTGGCGCGCAAATACCGCCTGCCGCGCCGCATTGACGATTTCATCCTTGAACATCACGGCACCATGCTGACGCGCTATCAATACAGCCAGGCATTGGAAGCTGTGGGCGGCGACAGAAGCAAAGTGGATGAAAAAAAATTCCACTATCCCGGCCCGAGCCCGCTTTCACGCGAGACTGCCCTGCTCATGCTTGCCGATGGTTCCGAGGCCCGCGCCCGCGCCGAGCACCCGCAGGATGAGGAATCAATGCGCCGCATTGTGCTTTCCACGATCGAACAGGCGCAGAAGCAGGGTCAGTTCGATAACACGCAACTCACCCTGCGGGACCTCAGCATCATTACCGATGCATTCGTCAACATTTTGCGCGGTACACACCATCCACGCATTGCCTATCCCAAGGAAGCGCCGGCAACCATGGACGTCAGCACGGAATCCGTTAAAAATGGTAAACCTTGAGTTAAACTTTCCCTTCCCCGGGAACCTGCTTGAACGCGCCGCTCTTGCCGCGCTCAAACACGAATCCGAATCTTTGGATCACGACCTGTCCATTGTTTTGACGGATGACGCCCGTCTGCAGGAATTGAACCGGGACTATCTGGGAATCGATGCACCCACAGATGTGCTTTCCTTCCCCGCCTCTGAAACGGACCCGGAAACCGGGGCGCGTTATATTGGCGATATCCTCATCTCGATGCCTCGCGCCCAAACCCAGGCCGATGCTGCAGGCCACCCTGTCGAATCAGAGGTTCAACTTCTGGTGGTGCACGGCGTGTTGCATTTACTGGGTCATGACCATGCTGACCCGAACGAGAAAACGCGCATGTGGAAAGCGCAGGCTGAGATATTGGATACGCTGGGTTTGGGCGACATTCAAATCCGTGAGGAGTAAATAACGTTGCAGAGGTGGCAAAACCTTCGCAATGTTTCGACAGCATGACCTTCAAAGGCTTCATCACTTCAAGAATCCATGCATTTGGACATGCCTTCCGAGGCTGGGGTCATGTGCTCAAGACCCAGCAGAACGCATGGATCCATTCGCTGGTCGCGTCCCTGGTCATTGCCATGGGTGTATGGCTTGAGATTGATATTCGCGATTGGGCGATCCTTGTGCTGACGATCGCGGTGGTGTTCTCGGCTGAATTTATCAATACTGCCATCGAAGCAGTGGTGGACCTTGCAAGCCCGGCATTGCATCCGCTGGCAAAGGTGGGTAAGGATGTGGGTGCGGGTGCAGTGCTTGTCGCCGCGCTGGCTGCGATTATTGTAGGGATCCTGATTCTCGGCCCGCCGTTATGGTCAAAAATTTTAACGATCTTGAGTGCAAATTAATGGATCCACTTACAACATTGAGACGGAGGCGATATGGCATTATCCTTTCAATTTGGCACGGTAGGGTCACCACTGGGAACGCCGAAGAAACCCGGCGGTTCGGTCGGCGCGATTGCATTCAGCAAATCGCTTGGGTTGGACACATTTGAGCTTGGATGGGTGCAATCGGTGCGCGTGACGGAAGTGACTTGTGCCGCGATCAAAAAAACTGCGTTGGACCAGGGCGTGACATTAAGTGTCCACGCGCCGTATTTCTTTAATTTGAACGCGACCGACGATGAGTGGCCCAGGAGCCGCAAGCGTCTGATGGACGCGGCGAACTGCGGTCACCTTGCCGGCGCAACGGATATTGTCTTTCATCCCGGTTCCTATTTTATGAATGACCCTGTGGAAGTATTGAAGGTGGCGATACCCAGGTTGAAAGGCTGCGTGGACGAGCTAAGAAAGGCCGGTAACCCGGTCACCCTGCGGCCTGAGACCATGGGCAAATCTGCCATGCTGGGATCGTTCGAGGATACGCTCGAGATGAGCAAAGCCATTAAGGGTGTCCAGCCGTGTCTGGATTTTGCCCATTTGCACGCGCGTCCCGGGGATGGGACGATGAACACGGTCAAAGAATGGACCCGCCTGCTCGAAGCGTACCAGGCCGCGTTGGGGAAGGATGCCTTGAAGACTCTTCACATCCACCTTTCGGGGATCGAATATGGCCCGAAAGGTGAGAAGAATCATCTGGCATTGGCTGACGCAGATCTAAAATTAAATTTTCTTTTTAAAGTGTTGAAGGAGTTTGGCTGCGGAGGGCGCATCCTGGGTGAAAGCCCCCTCATGGAGGAGGACACGCTCAACCTGAAGAAAGCCTGGATGAAAGTGAGCAGGGAAAAGGTATAACAAAAACGCGGACGAAAGACCGCGTTTTTGTTATACGAGCGAATTAGTAGGACCGTAAACGCGGCTGCTGCTGACGTGTGCCGCCCATAAGGGGGGCGAGTATCAAGCCTGCAACGAAGCCGCCCACGTGCGCCATGTATGCCACGCCGCCCGTATCGGCAGTTTGTTCTGTTGCGGTAATCGCTCCGAAACTGTTGAAGATTTGAAGCACTGCCCAGAACCCAATGACCACAAGGGCCGGCATGGGAATGATGCCGCGGCCCATCAGCACGCGAACACTTCCACGGGGGAACATGAGCAGGTAGGCGCCCAGCACCCCGGCAATCGCGCCGGATGCGCCAAGGTTCGGTACATTGGAATTGGGATTGACAAGTACCTGGGCAAAGGTGGCCACAATCCCACACAGTAAATAAAAGATCACGTACTTGACCTGGCCAAGGCGGTCTTCGACGTTATCGCCGAAGATCCACAGGTAAAGCATGTTGCCGAGCAGGTGCAGCCAGCCGCCGTGCATGAACATGGCCGTAAATACAGTAATGAAATCACCGACTGGGTTCGCAAGCAAACGAGCTGGCACAACCGACCAGCGTTGGATAAATGCATCGCCGGCACTCAACTCCATGAGGAAGACCAGAACGTTAATTACGATAAACACATAGGTCACAACCGGGACGGTTCTGCGGGCAGAATTATCATCGCCAATAGGGAACATGGTAAATCTCCTTTGGTGTGATTAACTCTGTTTCCACGGTGCTGTTATGCGCTCAAATGTGGGTGATCAAGATTTCAGTGTCGAGGACACTTCAGTCGAATTCCATTCGACATTCAAAGCTATCGACTGAAAGTCGACTAGCTACCTGACACTTTGTTTGAAAAGTGGTCCGTTGGTCGAGTAGGCGGCATTTTTCAGCCATATCGAGACCAAAGGGTATCGGTGAAACAGTGTGGTCTCGATACGCCCCTCTACGAACATTCGGAGCTACTCGACCAGCGGAAACTGTCAGGTGGCTAGAAAATGGATAGTCGTTTACTTTGTTCGCTGAATTATCGCAACGCGGTATACGTTTCAGTGTGTATTTTACATAAGCGTACGGTAATCGGAGTTGAATGGGTGGTGAGTGGTAAGTAACTAGTTCATGATTGAGACAACTCTCCGTGCTGACACATGCGGTCCATGTCTTATCGCCGCATGTGCAGGCACGTCACTTTTGACCGCCAGGCCTGTTCTATATGTGTGCTACACTTGCCCATCTTTAACCATGAACAAACGATCTGACCGCCCGCTCTCCTTCTGGATGAAGCTCCTGTACGGCTCGGGAGACTGGGGCATCTCCAGTGTTGGCATGATGCGATCCATCTTTTATGCCATCTATCTCACCGATGTGGTGGGACTTGAACCACGGCTGGCATCGTTTGGCGCGTTGGCGGGTATTGTGTGGGACGCGATCAACGATCCGGTCATAGGTATCCTAAGCGACCGTCTCAATACGCGCTGGGGACGGCGGCGTCCATTTTTATTGTGGTTCGCCATTCCGTTTGGGTTAAGCTTCATCATGCTTTGGTCTGCCCCGAATTGGGAAAGCCCGACAGCTCTGCTGCTTTATGTGACAATCACCTTTATGATCGCCGATACATTGCAGACTCTTATCTCTGTCCCGTTTCTATCTTTAACCCCGGAACTGACCTCAGACTACGATGAGCGTACTACGCTGACAAGCTTCCGCTCCTTCTTCCAACTGCTCGGGGCATTGACCGTCGTAGTCGCTGCACCTGCCATTGTAGATAGGGTCCTTGCATCTGGCGGCTCACAGCAGCAGGGGTTCATGCTCGTCGGCGCGATCTTCGGCAGCATTGGCGCGATCCCACTTTTACTGCTGGGCATTTTTGTCCGTGAAACATCCACATCTCATCAGACCGAATCGATGCCGTTCCGCGAGACCTTGCATGCAGCCTGGCAGAATATCCCGTTCCGTTACGCGGTGGGAATTCATATGCTCAACTGGTCCGCCGTGGACATGATCGCGGTCGCATTCCCATATTTCCTGCTCTATTGGGTCGCGCAGGGAGACCTGCTGGCTTCCATTAATATCTTCGGTTTTGAGCTGGCATATGAATCGGCGTTCTTTGGGGTTCTTATGTCGGTGTGTATAGTATTTATTCCGTTCTGGTTGTGGCTGGCGAAGCGGCGCAATAAGCGCGAAGCTTATATGCTGGGAATGAGCTTTTGGGTAGCCGTCCAATTGATGGTGTTTACCATTCAACCGGGCGACACGGGCTATCTTCTCCTTGTCGCTGCGCTGGCAGGGGTTGGTGTTTCTGCCGCGTATACCCTGCCTGACTCTATGTTTGCAGATGTGATCGAATGGGATGAACTCCGTACGCGGCGCAGGCAGGAGGGCATCTTCTACGGTATCCGTACCCTCATTCGCAAGTTGACGGGGGCGCTGGTTATTTTCATCACATTACAGTTATTGGGCTGGTCTGGGTATGTCTCGCCTCCGCAAGGCACATTGCAATTCACACAGCCTGATTCGGCCCTGCATTCGATCCGTCTGCTCGTTTCCCCCTTTGGAGCGACGATCCTGTGCGGCACGATCATCCTGGCATGGCTGTTCCCCCTGTCCCGTGAAAAATACCTAAGGATTCAAAAATTATTACAAAAACGAAGAGAACGATCGACAGATTGAATGGAAACTCCGGGACTTCTGCGAACAAATTCCGGAGTTTTTTTATTTAGCGTGAATAATGTTTCAGCGAAATTTACTATTATGTCACCCTCCCGAAGGACATCGGGACGATGTGATGGAGCGGTTTTGCGCGACAGAAGGGTTTCGGACATGCTCTGGTAGAGATGCTTCGGGGCAGCCAACGCCCCTCAGCATGACATCTTATTCTTATCCACTATTGACGTTATTTACACAGTAGGTACTGGCTGGCACTGCGCCAGGCTGATGTGAAAGCAGATCAAGAATAATCCAAAATCACCTTTTGGACAACTGAAGTCAACGCTACTGCTCGTTCACCGTCACTTGAATAATTGCTGTATCTACTTTCTGATCGGTCCTAAGCACTTGTAGTTGTACAGCATACAGCCCGCTTACAGCATTTGTATTCCACTGCGCGAGGATGCCGTTGGTCACAGACTCATTCCCTTCTGCAACCTGAATCCATTGTTGTGGATTCAACCCCTGTCCGACAAGTACTCGATAGGAGACGAAATCATCGCCTGCCGCGCTGCCTTCAATTTCCACTTCGCCACTCACTTCGGAAAACAGATCAGGCGAGGTGATATTCACATTCTCGTCGAAACGCGGCGACTGGATCACATCATAACTTGCCGGTGGGATTTCCAACCCGGCAGCCTCTGCCCATGAACGCGCATCAGAGGGGACAACGAGATAGACCCGTTCCTCGATCAATTGCGGCAGGGTGAACACTGTTGCCAGCAAGCCTGTTTCGCGGTTCACTGAAAACTTTCGATACATGGTATCGGGCTGAACGGGTTCATTGCCATTGAGAAAAACTTCGCTCACAAGATTCGGACAATCGGCTGTCGGTAACATCCCGGACGGGTCACATACGTTGATGACAGAAACATCTGCCGGGACAGACCATCCCTCCACGGGCAAATCTTGTGAAGCGAGCTGCATCAACGCATTCCAAAGCACGGCGGGGACGCGCGGTGACAGCTCACTCTCTTCACGTGTACCTGTCCACACAGCCACAACGCGCG
This sequence comes from Anaerolineales bacterium, assembly GCA_031389865.1. GTDB lineage: Bacteria > Chloroflexota > Anaerolineae > Anaerolineales > Villigracilaceae > Defluviilinea. Next base: position 11,765 of record JANMSY010000713.1, read on the forward strand.
ACGGTGAATAGCCGATTGTCCATGTATCGAGCGCGTCAGCCGTTTGACCCAGCTTCACAGCCGCGGGTCTGCCAACATCGAGCACGTTCGAACTTCTCAACACACCCAGGCGCGCGGTCTCATCGCTCAAGGCGTGGTTGATCAGATATGCCAGCCCGGGCGTTACAACAGGTTTCGCCTGTGGCGTAGACCAATCCAGCCATACACTTCCATCATTGCCCTCCACCCGCAGCACAGAGACAGGTTTGAAAGTGTCAGCAAACTCCTGACCAAAATAAACTCCCTGTTGTGCGAACACACCAAACGCGCCGGCCGCATCCAGCAATGGCAATTCAATATCACGCACGATACCGAACGATGACGAAATCTTGTTCAGATTTTCAACACCCATTTGTGAAAGCACCTGTTCGGCAGGCGCAGGATAATCGTTCGTCATTGCAATGCGCAGACGCATTGGGCCATGATATTCGCCATCGTAATTTTGCATGTCAGTCTTGCCCGGAATATCCCAGATCAACGACGCGGGACTCAAACCGCGGGTGAATCCCGTTAAGTAGACAAACGCGTCCAGTGTGGACCCTGGATCATGTGCTGCGATCAAAGGCGTTTCCTGGGCCTGGAACGTTTCACCCACGGCCGCAAGAATTTGCCCTGTTTTCGGGTCAGTGATGATCGCGCTTGCAGAAGAACCGTCAACAGTGAGGCCGGGCGGCAAGGCTGGGAGGAATTTCAGCGCGGCACACTCAATGCTGGGATCCGCCAAGCCTTCAAGCCGCGCCGCGTAAAACGCTGTCACGCAGGATGATTGTCTTTGAACATCGTAATCCAGCGTGGAGATGATCGTCAGGCCGCCGCGTTCGATCCGTTCGCGGGGGAAACGGGAGTCCAATTGGGTGAGAAGAAGGTTGACAAACGCGGATGCAACGTGCGGCTGGGGGGCAGGCGGAGTCTGGAATCGAGGAGATTCTCCAAGCGCATTCGCGGCCGCTTCATCCGAAAGGCGTCGCAGCACCTTCATCAATTCGAGAGTCTCGCGCCCGCGTTGGAGCGCGGTCTGCGGCGCGTCATACGGATTCAGACTCGGTGAGTCGTTCACCGCCGCGAGAATGGCGGATTCGGCTGTGCTCAGTTGTGTGGCGGATTTTCCGAAATAAAGCTGGGACGCGGTATCTGCTCCAAACGCGTAGCGACCAAAATTTGCCGAGTTGAGATACCACTCAAGAATTTGCGTACGCCCATAATGGGCAGTGACCTGTGCTGCAAGGATCCGTTCGCGCACGGCGCGTTGAAGCGAAGGGGGATCGTTAAAGAGTAAAAGGTTGAAGACGAGACGTTGTGCGAGAGTCGGATGTAGTTCGTAATTGGTAATTGTGTTGAGGGTGTAGCCAGGGTGTTCCCAAAAGTTGGGGTCGATCTTTGCAATCAGCGCGTTACCCAGTGACGCTGGCAAATATTGTGGATTTGTGGCGCTGAGAGGAATGTAGCGGCGCGGCGAATCGTCGGGAGCAAAGTTAAAGATGATGTTTTCGCCCGTACGGTCGTAAATGCGCGTGGGCTGAAGGAGAAGTCCGTCTGGCGGGTTGAGCAATTGCGGGAGAATTTCGATGGAAGGAAGATCGCGCGTAAGACTTACATAGGAAAACGCCATAACGATGATGAGCGCGGCTCCAAGAAGTGACAGGATCATCCCCGCGCTGAGAATGCCATTGCGCGTGCGTGCTTCGTTTGCGCGCTGCTTTGAAAGTCGTCGTTCACGACGTGCGCGCAGGATGGGGATTGTGGAGGACATGGGGATAAGTATACAAGGAAATCAAAGAAGAAAGATGAAAGA
>JANMSY010000021.1:0-11872 GCA_031389865.1 Anaerolineales bacterium
AAAGTGGATTCTTCTGTAAAGGAAGCCCAGGAATTTTATGGTGCCGAACTAATAAAACTGGGCAGGTCTTCATCGTTCAGCAAGCCCGGCGGTGATAATGTTTCGGTCCAGCTAATTCAGAAGGATGATGGCATGCTCACCGTCACGATCACCAATGTCAACGGATCGGTGGTTGTGATCTTAACTCTCACATAAGTTGAAACTGTGTTGAACAAAAAAGGTGGAGTCGGGTTTTCCGACTCCACCTTTTGAATTTGACCCTTAATATCTATGCCGCCTCAAACACAATCCTGCCGTCCATCATCGTCATGACAGGTTTGGCGGTGCGTATATCTTCCGGTTTCACTTCAAAAAGGTCGTGCGTAAATACAACCAGGTCTGCCAGATAGCCTTCCTTGACCTGTCCCTTTTGATCTTCCATGAATTCGGTGTAGGCTGCATCACGCGTGTAGCCAAGGATGCATTCCTCCAGTGTGAGACGCTGATCAGGATCGGACTCATCATACATTCTGCGGTTCAAGGCTACATGGATATTGATCATCGGGTCAAACGGAGCGACATTCCAGTCACTGCCTAAGACGAGAGTTGCTCCCGCGTCTTTCAGCGAGCGCCAGGGGAAGGCAAACGGCCAGCGCTGCGGACCGCTGCGAGCGGTCCACACCAGATCATCTTCGCGACTCAACGGCGCGTGACTGGTCTGCATGGAAGCAATTACACCCAGCTCCTTGAAGCGCGGCATGTCCTCGGGCTGGCAGACTTCGATGTGTTCCACACGGTGGCGGCTGTCACGTTTTCCATTTATCTTTTGGATGGCTTCATATCCGTCGAGGGTCTGTCTCACCGCGCCATCGCCGCAGCAATGGACGGCGATTTGCAACCCCAACCTGTCGCATAGCGCTGCCAGGCGCGTAAAATGCTCGAGCGAGAAGATCGGCTCCACTTTTGTTTCAGGCTGGTCTGCATACGGGTGGACATTGTACGCTGTATACGATTCCCACACTCCGTCCATGAAAAATTTGACCGCGCCGCCGCGCACATAATCCATTTGGACTTTTGCCATTTCTGCGGCTTCTGCGGTGAGCATCTCTTCCGTTGCTTCAGGTTTGACATGATAGGGAACGTACACACGCATGTTCATTTCTCCCGCATCTTCAAGCGCGGCGTACGCCATCAGCTCTTCCATCTCACCGTTCATGTTGTGAACGCTGGTAATGCCTGTCGCGTTAAACTTCTGGATGGCAAGTTTAAGTAATTCGCGCCTGCGGTTGGCGTCGGGGCGCGGGACGAGGTCCATGAGTGCGTCCATGGCATCTGCTTCACGCAGTTCGCCGGTAGCAAGTCCATTCTCATCGCGGACGATGATTCCGTTCGCCATCGCGCGCGGGTCATGCTGCAGGATGCCCGCCATCTCGAGCGCCTTTGTATTTGCCCAGCCCGTATGACCGTCGAACGCGCCGATGTAAATGGGGCCATCAGCGATCATCTCATCAAGTTCCTGGCGCCTGGACACAATGTTGTATTTAATCCCACGCCCAGCCACCCAGGGGTCCGTCCTGTTTTGATCCGCATACTCCGTCAAAACATTTCGCAGATCTTCCTTCGTCCTTACATCCTGAAGCTGGGCATTGCCCATCCATATGGCGCCCGACAGCAGATGAACATGTGTGTCGATAAAACCCGCTGTAAGTGTATGACCCTGACCATTAATAATGCGTGTTGATCTGTCTCGGAATGACTCCGCTCCCTGGTTTGTCCCCACGAAAATGATGCGGTTGCCTTTGACTGCCACCGCTTCTGCAAATGGGTTTGATTCGTCACTGGTGAACACCTTTGCATTCATAATAATGACATCAGCAGATGGCATACGATTCTCCTCTGGAACTGGAAGTCTGTCAGGAGGAGAATATACATAAGTTCAATTTGATGGTCAAGCGTTACGCTATAATTGACCTGCATGAAAACCCAGATCATCACACTCGAATCACATGACGACCTCATCTCTGTTCGCGATCGATTGTCGTGGGCAAAGACGCCTCGCATCTTGCTGGTGTGGCCCAAGTATGAAAAGATCACACTGCGACAGGTGGACCTGAAGGTGCTGCAGAGGCACGCGTCATCACTCGGAGCGCAGCTGGGGCTCGTCACGCGGGCGAGGCGAGTCCGACGGGATGCCGAGGCGCTGCACATTCCCGTATTTGAGTCCACGCGAGAGGCGCAGCGTGTGACGTGGCCAAAACCGCGTCGACGCAGACGGTTTTTGTGGCACTCGCCAAGGCAGCCACTCCAGGACCTGCGCGAGCAACGTGAACAGGTATCGGCTACGCGCGAAGCGGAAGCATGGCGCGCTCATCCAGTGACACGCATCCTGGCGTTTTTCGTCGGCGTGCTGGCGGTGCTGACCCTTGTCGCCCTGTTCATCCCACAGGCTCATATCACATTGACGCCCATTTCAAAAACACAGAGTATTGTTTTGCCTGTGACGGCCAGCCCATGGGTGGAGTCGGTTTTTATTAAGGGTACCATTCCCGCTCGTGTAAAGCGCGTCATGGTGGATGGGATTCAAACGGTGATCGTAACGGGTGAGGCGGTCATCCCGCGGTCGAAGGCAAAAGGTGCGGTGGAGTTTCGCAACCTCACACAGCAAACGGTGACGATCCCGGCGGGGACGGTCGTGCAAAATGCGGAAGGTGTGCGTTTCGCCACGACGGAGAATGGAGAGGTAGAAGCGGGCGTCGGTGAGACCCTGGCAATGCCGATCGAAGCTGTGGAGCCTGGCATTGCGGGTAATCTTGATTCTGAAACGATTAATGCCATCGAAGGCAGGCTTGGGCTTTCACTTTCGGTGACGAACCTCGAACCAACAACGGGCGGACGCGAACTTCCATCTGTGCAGGCCAGCGATGCAGACCGCGAACGCGCAAAAACTCTTTTGATGGAACGCCTGGAGCAGGATGCGCGTGAGAAATTCACGGATAACATCGCTTCCGGCGATCTGATTTTTGATACGACCATGACTGTTGCACAAACGCTTTCTGAAGCGTATGACCCGCCTGCGGGCGCGGCTGGCACCCAGTTGACGTTGACCATGCAGGTGGAATATTCCGTTCTATATGCGGACGCTTCAGACCTGACCAGGCTCGCTTCGCTGGCCTTGAATGCATCGATGCCTGCAGGCTTTCAGGCAGCGGCCGGGTCTGATGCAGTGACCGTTAAGCCTTTGGCGAATCCTGCGCTCAACAAAGACGGCTCCGCAAAATGGACCATGCGCGCCGAGCGGAAGATCGTTCAGCAAATAGATGGCGCGCAAGTGACACAAATGATCCAGGGCTTCGGCGCGTGGAACGTGGAATCGAAGTTGAAGGATAACCTTCCTCTGGCAGGCGTGCCGGTTATTCGACTTTCTCCATCGTGGTGGCCGTGGATGCCAATTGTGCCATTTCGTATCAGTGTGGTGACAAAATAGAGTATGAGAATCCTGGCAGTTGACCACGGTGAAAAGCGGATTGGTCTTGCACTGAGCGACCCAACCGCGACGATCGCCAGCCCGCTCACCATAATCAAGCACGTCTCGAGAATGTTGGATGCCGCGCAGGTGGCGAACCTCGCTCACGAAAACGAAGCAGGTCTGATCGTGATCGGTCAATCGTTCGATGAAGAAGGCTTGCCCAATTTGGCGGGACGCCGCGCAGCCAAATTTGCCGAAGCCCTGCAGGAACAAACTCAGATCCCAGTCGTTTTATGGGACGAATCCTTTAGTACACAGGATGCGCGCGCCACGCGGATTGAACTGGGCGTCTCACGCAAAAAACGCGCGGGTCATCATGATTCACTGGCTGCCGTTGTCATCCTGCGGTCATATCTGGAATCAAATCAACCCCCGAGGATCGGCTAGGCAGTATTCTTCTGCCGTATCGAACCGATAAACCTTAAGATGGTACGATGTTGCCGATTCTTAGCCACGGATTGATTTTCAAATAATCAGAATAAATCCGTGGCCAAAAGTGCGAAACTACTGATAACCTAAAATCTTCAATGAAAAACCGAAAATCAATCATCATAATGCGTAGACTCATCATCGTCCTATTCCTTCTCTTCACCCTGGCTTGCTTATTTGGAACAATCATTTACATTCCATACCGTGCTGTGTGGGTATATGGCGCGCCTGGAGCATCGCTTTCGCTGCCCCAACGGATCCAATATTCCGCACTGCTGCTCTGGAACGAGGGTCTGCTTACCCGTCCTCTGGATACAAATGGAGCCGAACAAAATTTCACCGTCGAAACGGGCGAAACCGTTAATTCGATCGCGGGACGTCTTGAAGTCACGGGCATCATCCACAATGCGGACGCGTTCCGTGCCTATTTGATCTATTCCGGTTGGGATACAACCATTCAGGCAGGGGAATACAAACTGAGTGCGGCGATGTCTGCGATCGAGATCGCGCGTGAGTTGCAGGATGCGACCCCGGAAGACGTGACCTTCGTCATTTTGCCCGGCTGGCGGATGGAAGAGATCGCCGCATCCCTGCCGACCTCGGGCCTGGCTATCTCACCCGAAGAATTCCTCACCGCCGCGCGTACCCCGCGTCCTGACTTCGATTTTTTGGCTGGCGCCACCACCACGGAGGGCTTTCTCTTCCCCGATTCCTACATCGTCCCACGCGGGGTCACCGTGGATGATTTTGTAAACGGACTCATCCGCAATTTTGCGTTCCGTCTTGCGCCTGATATCGAAAACGGATTCGAGAAACAGGGATTGACCGTGTATCAAGCCGTCACTCTGGCCTCGCTGGTGGAGAGGGAGGCGGTACAGGATGATGAAAAGCCCATGATCGCTTCTGTGTATCTGAACCGTTATAAGATCAACATGAAGCTGGATGCTGATCCGACGGTCCAATATGCGCTGGGATATAGCTTCATTCAACAAAGCTGGTGGACAAGTCCATTGACCCTGATCGACCTTCAAGTCAACTCACCGTACAACACCTATATCAATGCCGGCCTGCCGCCCACGCCGATCGCCAACCCCAGCCTGGATGCGCTGCAGGCGATCGCGGCCCCTGCTGAGACCAATTATCTGTACTTCCGCGCGAAGTGTGATGGCTCTGGCTTCCACGAATTTTCAGAGACCTTCGATGAGCATCTGGCAAATGCATGCCCGTAACAATCTGGCATCTCAGGAGGAGTTTGTAGTGACAAGAAAAACGGCCAAACGTGCCTTGCCTGCCCTGACGATTCTTGTATTGGGTAATTTACAAGCCCGGTCTCTTTCTTATCCTTGTACCTGCTGTCATGGCATTCATCTACACTGGCACGGTTAAAGAGAGCAGTCAAGACGAGCTACTGAACTGATATTCAATCGCAAACGGATGTCAATAAACTCAATGTCGCTGGGTTCACTGATGTAAGTCACGACCAGCATTATATCGTTTCGTATACGATCCTTTTCGGCAGAAAATTTCCGACAATCACCATACCCAAACCTGCAACAGCAATAATCAACCCCTGAAGAGCAACAGGAGTGAGCATCTGGCTCGCGACCGCGCTTGCAGTTTCTGCGATGCTTGAGGCGAACAGCGGCGGCAGGAACACCGCTCCCTGCGTTTGTATCAAAAATTCAAGGAACCAGCCGACAACGGGGGAGCCGATTAACGCCAGTAGTGCGCCAACCGCGCCGGTGATCAATAGAGGCCAGCCCCACCAAACAAGCAGATCCCTGAGACTGCGCACTGCGAAGACCGCTATCGCCAGCAGAAGCAATATCACGAAAAATGGGGAAAATGTTATGGCAGAACGAATCATGTGTAATCTCAAACGCGGGTCTTGCGGCGTTCCGCTTGTTGCACCTGAGATAAACGTGATCTCGTCAGGGATCATCAAAGTCATGGACTGAAGTTGTGACTGGATGAATGGAGCCATCAATCCCATCAGGTCTTGAGGAGGGTTGCACAAGGCGATCTCGCCTCCGAGCAGGCCGAGCGCCATTTGGGTAAGTTGTTCCATAGTGCAGGCGGGCTGGCGCGCCAGCAATTGCCTCACTACATTGAATCCTGATTCTCCGGCCAGTTGTGCTTTTAGAGGGTTGAGTGTCAGGACAGCCGAATTGGTATTGCCGTTCACGTACTCGAAGGTTTCATCAAGCGCACTATCTGCCAGGGCTTTGAGTTCTTCAGGGGGCAGGAGCGTGGAAATGGCATTCTGCCAGTCCTCCAATGTCAATACCTGCAGGAAAGGACTGGCATTGACATTCTGATTCTCTGCGACGGAAGTCGTTACCGCAGTCGCCAGAAGTGCAGGCATTCGTTCATATAACCTTTGATCTTCGAATGCCTGTTTATATGTTGAGGAAGTAAATGCCTTTCGTTCGATATTGAATAGGAGCAACGTCAATACACCGCCAAACACGAATAGGATGGCGCAAACTGTGGCGATAAATTTTCCCAATGATCGCACGGATCAGGCCTCACTCACGATATCAATGTAATCTTCCATTACGGTTTCAGCGCTCGACGCGCCCAGCAAAGCGAGCAGCTCAGTGGTGAGATGTGCCTTGTTCTCTGCATCCGTTCGGCTCCAGGTACGGCTTTTGATTTCAAGGAAGTAGCCAAGCTGCGGTTCGGTCATTTGATCGAGATTGACAAAGAATTCCGTATCCTTGTAATTGATCAGCCAGCGCAGGCGGTCTTTCTGGATCATGATCTCAGATTTCGGCCTGAAGTACTCGCGGTAAAAGCGCAGTGACTGTGCGGCGGGCGCAAGGTAACGACTGCGTGACAGCAACGCTTCTTCAAATTTCCCTTCACGTTTCTGACCGAGCAATGTCAACCTGCTGCGGACGTTTGTGACTGTGCCTTTGGCATCGTCAATGAAATCATCCTCACGATAGCGCAGGCGCCCCTGTGCTGGGTCATCGAAGAAGAAGTACACGTCATGCTCGCGGTAGTGGCGCCGGCGTATGATTTCTATTTCCGGTTCCTTCATGGCTCTCATGATTGGTTCGATGTCTGTGATCCTGACCTTAACCTGCACTTCAAATGATTCCTCTTCGAGTGAGCCGCCGAGGGCGATCAACTTAGAGAGCACGGACTGTTCGCGGTCGATCAGAAATGCGTCGATCTTTTTTGCAATCTCATTTGCACGGGTGAGCAGCTCGTCCTCCTTCAGCGTCAGCAATTCGTGGTCACGCATCAGCCATTTTCCGTTGACCATCACGTCACTGACATCTGTTGATTTGCTGGCATAGACGATCTGTGCATATGCGTTGTCCGCGGCGCGTTTGAAGGACGGGGCATTATGCACCGGCGAAACATCCACCAGGATCAAGTCGGCGCGTTTGCCCACTTCAACGGAACCAGTCAGATGCCCGATATGCAGCGCCTGTGCTCCGAGACGGGTTGCCATGAGCAGGGCTTGCGAGGCCGGCAGGGAAGTTGGGTCATTCGTTACCGCTTTGGCGATGAACGCCGCGAGACGCACCTCCTCGAACATATCCAGATCATTGTTCGAGGCGGGACCATCCGTGCCGATGCCCACATTGAGTCCTGCTTCAAGCATCTTCATCACAGGTGCAAAACCCGAAGCGAGTTTTAGATTGGACGAGGGATTATGTGATACACCAGCACCAGCATGATGGAGTGTGCGTATTTCGCCGGCATCCACATGAACGCAGTGCGCGGCAATGAGCTTGGCATCCAGCAATCCCTGCTTCTTTACATAGGGGATGACAGGCATTCCGTTCTCGTTGCGCATATTGTCCACTTCAAATGCGGTTTCCGAAAGGTGGGTATGGAGCGGAACATCGAATTCCCTGGCAAGCTCAGCAGTCGCGCGCAGGATTTCCTCGGTGCAGGTGTAGGGTGCATGCGGCGAAACCGCCGGGACAATAAGCGGATGATCCTTCCACTTTTGGATGAACTCGCGCGCCATTTGCAGCGAGTCTTCATACGAAGCCGCATCCGGCGCAGGGAACTTCATTACGGTCTGCCCGCAAACAGCGCGCAGGCCTGCATCTGCTGCGGCTTGCGCAACATGCTCCTCGAAGTAATACATGTCATTGAAGGTGGTAATACCGCTGCGTATTTGCTCGGCACAGGCAAGTAACGTTCCCAGGCGGACAAATTCAGGGGAGACAAATTCACGCTCCACCGGCATCATGTAGCCCATCAGCCAGACGTCGAGCCGCAGGTCATCCGCGAGGCCGCGCAGAAGGGTCATCGGCACATGTGTATGCGCGTTGACCAGCCCGGGCATGAGCACCTTGCCATTGCAGTCTATTGTCTCATCCGCGGAATACTCTTTTGTAATATCGTCCGCGAGCCCCACAGCGATGATGCTATCGCCTTTGACAGCCACCGCGCCCGGTGAAAATTGTGTGAGCGTTTTATCCATGGTAAGGACAAACGCGTTGATGAAGATGGTATCCACTGTTTGAGTCATTGGTTCTCCTTGGATGTATTTTCGTCCTGGGCGGAGCCGCAAGTATCCTATGCGGCGCAGACGAAGGATGGAGTGCCAGAATGCATGCGCGTCGTCTGCGTGTCTCAGTTTTCACTCGACACTCCGCTCAGCGGGAGTTGTTACGGTTCAAAACGAAGAAGCACTTTCAATGCCTTAAGATTCTCTTCAAAGTCCGAGTCCTTATGATTTCTGAGTTCCATATCCACAGCCGCGCCGACACCATTCTCAACCGCCCAATCAGCCAGTGTGCCTGTGTACTTGCATCCAGTGTCGATGGGTGGGTAGGGGTAACCTGTCGCTTCTGCGAGTTCCCCTGCCAATTCCCTGGAAGGTTCCTCCCAGGGTACACCGCCGGGGAAAATACCGAGCGCCGCGCTGTGATAACTGATCAGTGCCTGGATCTTGTGGCTGCGAATAAAACTCATCACTGATCTTGTTTCGGGTTCGGATCCGGCATACTCCCCGGCAGTCGTTCGACGAGAGATCCAGCATCCGTCACGATCCCACTCCGCGGCCCAGTTGTCGCTGGGGAAGTTGCGATTCAAGTCTACGCCGTTATTATTGACCCGTCCATCCACATCATGAGAACGCGCTTCTCCATCCGGGTTCATGCTGCGAATGATATACAGCGTTGTGTCACCTGGGATTGTATCGGGGTTTTCGTTGATATGCGTGATGAACTCGTTTGCCAGAGCCATCGTGTTCCATTCGTATCCGCCATGGATCCCAGCAATGATGAGATATGCCTTCCCACCCGAGCCGAAACGATAGACTTCAATGGGGCGACCCGCATCTGAAAACCCAATCATGCCAGGACGCGGCCCATTTGCAAGAACAAAGGGAGTGGATGTCTCGAAGACAGGTGGCGTATACAGTGGGTTCGGAGTCAGTGTTGGAAGAAAATAACTTGTCGGTGGGATCTTGCGCGTTTCACCTGGACGCGCTCGTTCCATGACTTCATTCGCCGCTGAAGCCTGTAAACTGGTTCGGTTAAAGATCGAAAATCCAAAAAATGAAATTAACGCAAGTCCATTGATGCCCCAGATAAGATAAATCCACGAGCGGGATTTTTTCGTGCGACGCGCCATATCACTCTGTCTCCAGGGCGCGGCGTCTCAGCCAATCCAGCGCAAGGTTGACAGACCAGCGCGCCAGGCTGCGCGGTGGTCCACCATAGGTGATGCGATGAGTCTTTTCACCGCTGGGTGTGATCAACGCCAATTCCGCGGCGCGCTCTTCGAGATACATGGCAACGCCCAGGGCTGCGTCCGCGTTGGATTCGGCGCGGGAGGCGCGTAAGGCTGCCATGAGGGAATCAGATGAAGGATGGGGAATCGAAGATGTATGGGGAATCTTGCGCGCAAGTAGTCCATCGAGTCCGGCTTCCACGGCGACCAACGTCCAGCCGCGTTTTGCCACCGTGTTAAGAGCGACATCCTCCAGCGTATCTTCATCCGCTCCGAACACCACACTCCCAAGCCTTTCACGGATCTGGTCTTCGATCTTCGCGATCATCTCATCTGCCTCAGCTTCATTCCCTGCCTTCGCTGCAATGCGGATGTCCACAACGCCTGTGTGCGCGGCAAGCCCAACGGTGGGATTGCTCAGTTTTTCCAGGTCATCGATCTTTTCATCGATCATTCCTTCACCAAGTCCTGCACAATGCAGGATGCGGATCTTGATGATCTCGCTTAACGCAAATCTTTTTTGCAGATATGGGATGATCGATTCATGCAGGATGTGCTCCATTTCGTTTGGAACACCGGGCAGGGAAATGACCGCGTTGCGTTCGGTCTCCATAATGAAGCACGGCGCGGTGCCAACAGGGTTTGAAATGCCGAGAGCCCCTTTGGGGACGTAGGCCTGTCGTTTCTGATTATCAGTAGGTTTGCGCCCATATCGTGAAATATTCACAACCACTTCATTCCACAGGTCTTCGCGAAATTCAAGATCAACATCCCCCGCGAGTGCAACTGCTTCACGCGTTGGGTCGTCCACTGTGGGACCCAGCCCGCCGGTGGTGATGATAATGTTGGCGCGTTCCATGGAATGCCGTATCGCTTCCGCGATTCTTTCGGCGTTGTCGCCAATGGTGATGGTGCGGTAAATATCCACGCCCATGCCGCGTAATGTGCGCGCGATGTAGCGGGTGTTCGTATCTACGATTTCACCCAGTAATATTTCAGTACCAATGGTAATAATTTCTGCTGATGGCATATTTATATAAGGCTCCAGGCAGGCGGCTGCTCAAACCACATTGTACTCTTTTATTAATCTTCCTTCATCGAAGCGGGCCAGGTCCAGCACGGAAACATCCACAGTGGAGAATTTTCCATCCAGAATATATTCGCTCATAAGCTTGCCGGAGACTGGCCCATGCATGAAGCCGTGCCCTGAAAAGCCTGTGCAGATGCTATAGCCCTCGACATTGCTCCCGCCAAAGATAGGGTGGGCGTCCGGGGTGACCTCGTACAGACCCGCCCAATGTGAAGCGCGGCTCGCACGTTCGAGCAGAGGCATGCGCTCAATTGCAGCTTCGAGATTGACGCACTCAAACTCCTCATCCACATTTTGGTCAAAGCCGGGTTTTTCATTCTGGTTGCTCATGCCGATCAGGAAGCCTTCGGCTTCACGATGAAAATAAAGTGACTGTGCAAAATCGATCACAAACGGAAAACCATCCGAAATCCCCTTCAATGGATTCGTTGTGAACATCTGCCTGCGGATCGGAATGACTGGGAGTTTGACACCTGCCATTTCACCAATGGGAGCAGACCAGGGCCCGGCCGCGTTTAAGAGCTCACGCGTCTGGATCACGCCCTGGGTTGTTTCCACGGCTGCGACCTTATCTCCGCTGACGCGGATCCCTGTCACCTCGGTGCGGTTGAGGGCTTTGACGCCCAGCTTTTGCGCGGCACTGATATATCCTGCCACAACGCTGTTCGGGTCAACCAGCCCATCCTTTTGGTTGAACGTCCCTGCGATTGCATCTTCGAATCTCATCAGCGGCAAGCGCGCACGGACTTCTTCTCCGCTTAATAGTTGAGTCTGCACGCCGAGACTATTCTGCAATTCAACGTTACGTTTGAATGTTGTGGCATCCTGTTCGTTTGTTGCGATCATCAAATATCCGCACTGACGGTAGTCCACACCCTGCCCTATTTCATCCTTAAACCGCTCGATCATGGGCAGGCTTTCAATGGAAAGCCTGACATTGATATCTGTGGAAAATTGATAGCGTACACCCCCTGCGCAACGACCCGTTGCACCTGTTCCAAAAAACTCTTCCTTTTCAAGAAGAACGATATTTTTCATGCCGCGTTGCGCAAGATGATATGCCGCGCTGGCTCCCATCACGCCGCCCCCGATGATCACGATATCTGCTGTTGTAGGTATGTCCATGTTTTATATTCCAT
>JANMSY010000042.1:0-8574 GCA_031389865.1 Anaerolineales bacterium
GTACCTTTCCGTATCCGCGGCTCCGGTTTCAGCGAGTGTTCCTGCAGCGCTCATGATATCTGAAAGAACAACGGGACAAAAGACCTCCTGTTGGACTTCGACGGCAGCTGTGACCGTCTGTGTGGGTGGAGGCGGATGCATAAAAGTGGGAGTGGGCGGCGGGGTTGGGGTATTGGGAATGACAAGGCTCGTGACGGCGCGGCAGGCCAGTGTGGAGAGAAGTAGCGCAAATGTCGACAAATAGATTTTCGGCGTCCGAAGGGTCAACATGTGGAGAATAGTCCTTGCATGGTTAAGATAGCTCCAATTTTATGGATGCGCGCCGGATTCTGTCATCAGGGAAGTTTGATGAATCCTGCGTCCAAAAAATACAAATAAATATAGCCAACCAGCAAAAGTACCCAGCCCAGAAGCTGCAGGCGGTCCATGAGGGTCTCCCAGGAAAGGGAAAAATTGTCCTTGATGGTCTGAACGATGTTTTCGAGATTATCCAGTTTCGTGCGCAGGCTATCCTTCCAGTCCTTGAGGTAGAGCTCGTTCTGGATCACTTCATATAGTTTGGCGGTGTACCAGTCGCCGATCAGCAGCAGGTTCTGCTCGGCGCGTTCGAAGTCGAGCATCACTTCCAGCCTGTGCTCCGCGATCTGACGGATGAGTCCGCGTGTGGCGCGCGGACGGCGCTTGTTTTGAAAGAATCGTTCATTGATCTTATCCAGCATCTCTTCCACAGACCGGTCCAGCATGCGATAGCGCAGGAGCTGATAGTTGCCGATCTTGAGCAATGCAATATCCGATTGATAATCGCCGTTGGGCGCAATGATGACCGCGCCCTCCCAGTCGATGAGAGTGAGTTCCTGGGCTGAATAGCGTGCACGGGAGGCAAGGATCTCGTTTAGTTCCTCCGTATCGAAGACTTCACGCTGTGAGCGGATGAAGTTCGCGATGGCGATGCTGTTTTTCTCGATCCACTTGTCGGGCGCGGGTTTTGCCTCCTGAACGAGCAGGATCGTGTACTCCTCGAACAGATTGTTCCTGCGGAATGTTTCGGGGATGTAGCGGCTCTGCAGCGCGTTCTGGATCTTTGTGCGGGCTGCCAGGACGGATGTGGCGAACGGATCGCGCAGGTCAAAATGACACTCCACCATCTGTACGCGTCGGTCATATCTCTGGCGCGTGACGGAGACGGCGTAGCCCTCGATAACGACAGTCTCCTCACCCAGAGCGGAGAGGTCCATGTCTATCGGCTGGAAGTAGGGCGCGTCCTTCAAGCCTTTGATCTGTTCGGCAGGCTGACGTGTGGTCTCCTCTGAATCGGGGAAGGCGAGCAGATAGCAGATTTCCATCATGATAGTGTAGCACGGGAGATGGACCATGGTGGTGAGGACTTTGCTCGCTGTAATAGAGTGTCACTTGTCCTACAGGTTATTTCGGGTTGGATTTATACTTGAAGAAAATCTACTAACCACAAGGGCCCTCACCCTGGCCCTCTCCCATGGGGAGAGGGAATCCTTCGTGACCCTTTGTGACACTTCGTGGTGAGAAAAAATGACAATCAACCTCTTCGAACAATACAGAAAATGGCAGGAAAATACGCTCAAGAAGTCTTTGGAAAAGTTCAAGGAGAGGAAAGAGCGTTTCGAGACATCAGCCGGCGTGGAGATTCCGCGTGTGGCGCTGCCAGCAACGGCTGGTTTCGATACGGACGAGACGAGCACTCATCCTACTCAACCAGCGGGGCAGGAATATCTTGATACGTTGGGCTTCCCGGGCGAGTATCCATATACGCGCGGGGTGCAGCCGACGATGTATCGTTCCCGCTTCTGGACGATGCGTCAGTACGCGGGCTTCTCCACAGCGGAGGAGTCGAATAAACGCTATCGCTATTTATTAGAGCAGGGACAAACAGGACTCAGTGTCGCGTTCGACCTGCCGACCCAGATCGGGTACGACGCGGACGACCCGATCGGGCAAGGCGAAGTGGGGAAGGTGGGAGTTTCGATCTCATCCATCCATGACATGCAGCAGCTCTTCGACCAGATCCCGCTCGACAAGGTTTCGACGTCGATGACAATCAACGCGCCCGCAGGTGTTTTGCTGGCTATGTACATTGCCGTGGCGAAGCGTCAGGGCGCGGATCTGCACAAACTGCGCGGCACCATCCAGAACGATATTCTCAAGGAGTATGTGGCGCGCGGCACGTATATCTTCCCTCCCACGCCTTCGATGAGATTGATCACGGATATATTTTCATTCTGTGCACAGGAAGTGCCGTATTGGAACACGATCTCGATCTCGGGTTACCACATCCGCGAAGCGGGTTCCACCGCTGTGCAGGAAGTGGCGTTCACGCTGGCAAATGGGATGGCGTATGTGCAGGCAGCCCTGGCCGCCGGCTTGAACGTGGACAATTTCGCGGGCCAGCTTTCATTTTTCTTCAACGCACATAACAACCTGCTGGAAGAGGTCGCCAAGTTCCGCGCCGCGCGCCGTATGTGGGCACGGATCATGCGCGAACGGTTTCAGGCACAGAAGCCTGCCAGCTGGCAGATGCGCTTCCACACCCAGACCGCGGGCTCCACGCTGACCGCGCAGCAGCCTGAGAACAACGTCGTGCGAGTCACCCTGCAGGCTCTTTCTGCCGTGCGTGGCGGGACGCAGAGTCTGCACACCAACAGCATGGATGAAGCCCTTTGGCTGCCCACTGAGAAATCCGTGCGTGTGGCGCTCCGCACGCAGCAGATCATCGCCTACGAGTCGGGTGTCGCTGATTCAGTGGACCCGCTGGCGGGGTCCTATCTCATCGAACATCTCACCGACGAGATCGAGAAAGGCGCCCTGGATTACATCGCCAGGATCGATGATATAGGCGGCGCGTTGCAGTCCATTGAAAAGGGATTCATGCAGAACGAGATCCAGAATGCAGCCTATGTTGCGCAACAGCAGATCGAGCGCGGGGAACAGGTCATTGTGGGCATGAACCAGTTCAAGGTGGTGGAAAGTTCAACGTTGGAACGTTTGAAGGTTGACCCTGCCATCGAGATCGGTCAACAGGAGCGACTCGCGAACTTGCGCGCCAATCGTAACTCGGCAAAGGTCTCGGAACTGCTCAGCCAGGTAGAGAACCTGGCACATGGAACCTCGAACCTGATACCTCTTTTCATCGAATGCGTAGAGAATGATATTACCTTGGGCGAAATTTGCAACACTTTACGAAAGATATGGGGAGAATATGTTGCGGAAGGCTTCTAAAATATACCAAGCTGAGAGGTGTGCCTGCCCCCGTGCTTTTCGGGGGTGAGGGCGAGTATGTGGCGGATGGGTTTTAGGTAAGCTGATTGTTCTAAAACGAGGACTCGGAGTTTGGCTCCGAGTCCTTTTCTTTTATCGGGTTATTCGGTTTCAAGAAATTGGATGAATTCGCCGCCAGAAATGATCGGGATTGACCGAAACTCCTTGAGGTCAAGCAGGTGGTTATCCCCACTTACAATGAAATCGGCTTTTCCGGCGATGGCAGCTTCAAGAAATTTATCATCTTTCGGGTCGGCTTCAACGAAATGGATTTGTTCTTCTGAGACAACGAACTCTGAAAACTGGTAAATGTATCGCGTGATCTTATCTATCGTTTCCTGTTTCAATCTGAACTTGGGTCTGTTCAGAACTTCAAAGTATTCGCTCAAAATATCGCTCGTGATGATCACAGTGAATCTCCCCTGATCCCACTTCTCTAAAACCAAAACCAGCGCGCCACCCAACGCGCTGGAGATCACGATGTTCGTATCAAGAACCGCCCGCTTCATTTCCCCTTGCTATCTCTCACGGCGCGGATTTCGGCGTTAATGTCATCTTCTGTGATGTTGTACTGCTGTGCTGTGGCGCGCGCATCTTTCAGGGCGTCCCTAAAATCTGCCCTGATCTTCTCTTCATCAGGCAGGCTGATCTTTAGAAAGCGCACAAACGCCAATACGTCAGCGCGGCGCGACTCGGGTAATGTGGCTACTTCTTTTAGGAGAGTTTGTTCAAATTCAGTCATGGTGCACCTCGTTCACAATTATACAACTTTATCATTCTACCATTGCGCGGAGAGATGCTTAAATGAGAACTCGGAGCTTTAAGGCTTGACTTAGTCCACTGGTTAGTCTACAATGTCTTTAGAGGTGTAAGATGACTGTTTTTAACATCCATGAGGCCAAAACCCACTTTTCAAAGTTAATTGAGCGAGTATTGAATGGCGAGGAAGTAATCATCGCCAAGGCAGGCAAACCTGTGGCGCGTATCTTACCTGTGGTCACGAATGAGTTCCCGCGTGTACCAGGTGTTGATAAGGGCAGGATCATCATCATGCCCAACTTTGATGACCCATTGGAGGAATTTGTGGTATGAGATATTTGCTCGATACCCATACCTTCCTTTGGTGGAATATGGATGATGCTCAATTGTCATCGCTTGCCAGGGAACTTATTGCCAATGGCAATAATGAGATCTTCCTCAGCGCGGCTAGCGCGTGGGAAATCACAATAAAAACAGCGCGTGGACGTCTTACCTTACCTGAAGACCCCACGCGTTATGTTTCCAATCGTCTGAGCCTGCATGGATTTCAAGCCCTACCCGTGCAAATCCATCATGCCGTGCAGGTTTACAAATTGCCACTGCACCACGCTGATCCATTTGACAGGTTACTCATTGCCCAAAGCCAAATCGAGTCCATGTCTTTGATTTCTGTGGATATGGAAATTCGGAAATACGAAGTAGAAGTGATCTGGTAAAGCGGGGGATAACCACCCATCTTTATCTAATGCGCAGAAAACGACATCACGCTGGGAGAGATCTGCAATACGCTCCGTGCCGTATCGGGGAAATATGTGGCGCAGGGGTTTTAGCCCCTCCTGCCTTCCGAATTCGACGATGAAATTTTTTTCTGCCAAGCAAACGTTTAAATTGTCGTATTTGGGCAGGTGCCCGCAGGGCTGAAGGGTCTATAGAATAAAAACAGGGCGCACATTTTTGCGCCCTGTTTTTATTCACTATTTATTTGATAATTCGATTCGAATCTGAATTTACTTGCCTCTAAATAGGATTCTACATTGTCAATTGCAATCCATCGCCGTTCTAGCTTTTCAGCGATATAGCCAGTTGTATTTGAGCCTGCGAAAGGATCCAAAATTATGTTTCCCTCATCAGTAAGTAGCTTGATAAAAAACTCTGGTAATGCTGTTGGAAATCGAGCTGGATGAGGTTTTAAACCAGCTTGTTTGCATCTGGTAGTATAAGCATCATTAGCCGCGTTATTTCCGAATCTGAGAAAGTTTTCAGGTATATCATTCTCAAAGACCAAATCATCCAAAACATTTGATGGGATTGAGCCGCCTGCGTCAGTTTTGCTGAAGCTATTTTTAATATTATGACCAGAAGGACGCTTGGCAGGCTTTAATCCTTTTCCATTTAAGCGTTTCATGTCATTGCTGTATTCTTTAAGAACCTTTCGATTGTTTGATTTAGCCCACTCGCTTTTGGAAAACCACCAGATGTACTCAACAGAATCTTTAATGCGTATTCTTCGGACTGTCACCCATTCAGCAGGCATTGGCATTTTTGCGGGATTAAACCAAAAGCATTCTTGTGCAAGATGAAAATGAACTTGTTCGACCAGGGCAATAAGCAACTTAAAATGATAAAGCGAACGAGTAGGTACGCCTTTATTGTAACTACCTCCTATATTAAGGACAAAACTGCCGTCATCAGTTAGAATTCTATAAATCTCTTTTGCAAACGGTAGAAACCATTCTACGTATTCGGTTTTACCAACGTTCCCATACTCCTTTTTGAAGTGCAAAGCATAAGGAGGAGATGTGACAACGAGATTAACTGAATTATCGGGTATAGCTTTAAGCGCATCAATGGCGTCACTGAGGTATGCGTTGCCTAGCCTTGTTGAATAATAAGGTTTGATATCACGAATCAATTTTTCTGGTGTGTCAATGTTGTTAAAAGGTAAATGGTACTGAATTTGTCGCATGTTGATTATCACTAACTTAGATTTCTTTTGAAAAAAGTATAACACGACATCTTTTGAATATTATCATAAATAGGTTTACTTTGTCAACTAATAATTCTAAAAATACAATCGACATCTCTGAATGGATTTCACAAGCTGAAGCTGCGAGAATTAGAAGGGTATCGCGACAAGCTATATCAAAACTTGTGCGCAATGCACGTTTAAGATACATCAAAGTTGGTGGGTACGTTTTAGTCAATCGCGTTGATGTTGAAAATTTTCAACCCCTTAATCCGGGAAGGCCGAGAGCAAAAGCAAATGAACAAGACAAATGATGTCGATCAAATAAAACAATTATTAGCATCTTGTAGTCCTGAGCAAAGATACGAAATTTTTCAATTATTGAGACAAGAGTTTCCAATCCATCCCATCGAAAAGACACTTAATATAAGTGCTGAGATTATTTTAGATGCTATTTCGCGGGCTAAGTGACCTAATTATACGAGGTATAAGGGGAGTGATTTCTGAGGCTGCTTTCGAATTTAATATAGTTAACCAACTTGATGACTGGGATAATGTTGCTCTCGTTGGTGATCCTCCTTATGATTTCCTGTTGAAAGATATAGCTGGCGAAGTACGTATTCAAGTAAAAATGCAGAGACAGAAAGAACACCGTCCGATGATGGCAAATGAGGCATACAGATATTTACCTAATATTATGTATGTGGTTGAAACTCAACGCACGCGAGCAGGACAAAGAAATGGCGAGAGTACACGACCTTACAGATTCGGTGAATTTGACATCTTAGCAGTTTCAATGCAACCATCTACAAAGAGTTGGAAAGATTTTATGTATACGGTTGAAAGATGGCTTTTACCTAATCCACAGAATCCTAATCAACTCTTGAAATTTCAACCTGTTTCAGCAACTCGAAACAATACTTGGACTAACGATTTTCAGGAATGTGTAAGTTGGTTGCGATCTGGTGAGATTAAACGAATAATTTAAGAATATATCGTTCAGCGTCCTGAAGCACTGAGCCTGTCGAAGTATATCCAGCCTGCGCCGCTGTCATTCACAGTGAAAAGCATTTTTATTAAATGCCCTTCTGCAGAGGGGTGTTTTGCTTTTGGTTTCGTGCTATTCTGCCAGTCAAATAGATCTGTATTCCTTTTTAGGCTGACATGGGAATGTAGGAGTTCAAGATGAAAAATACCAGATTCGCTCTGATCGATACTATATGGCTGGGTTTGATCCTGGCCGGGTTAACTTCCTGTAGCACGCCAAGAACCCCAACGCCTGATTTTGCCCTGACGGCTACCTCTGAACAGGCGACCCAGACCTTCTTATGCTGCACAGCCACACCAGAACCTGCGGTCAATTCGGAGATTGTTTTGTACCGCGGAGATGCCCAGCGCCGCGGAGTATATGATCAGCCAGCCATTCGCATCCTGCCCGAGGTGAAATGGCAGTCGAAAGCAGGCTATTCGCTGCTCACCCCTCCACTCGTTGCGCAGGGAATCCTTTATACCGTATCGCTGACTGGAAGCCTATATGCCCTGGATGTAGAAACAGGCCAGGAAATTTGGACTGCCGAAGGACTGGGTCAATTGGAATCGACGGGCGCCATTGCGGGAAAGACAATTGTTTCGGGCGGGATCAGAAAGCTTGTCCGGGCGCTTGACCGCAATAATGGTGAGGAACTCTGGTCCTTTGCAACAGATCACCTGATACAGGGAGCGCCTCTCATCGTGGGTGACCGGGTCTACATCGCCACAGATCACGCTGTCTATGCCCTGGGCTTGCAGTCTGGTCAGTTGGTCTGGGAAACCGCCACCGGAAGCGAGGACGCCTTCATGGGCGCGCCGGCGTACGAGAATGGCGTGATCTACACAACGGGCGGAAAAATTCTCGTTGCTTTGGATGCGGAAACAGGAAACGAACTCTGGCGGGTCGAAAAAGAGGAACAATTCCTGGGTCTGGCAGTCGCCAATCAGCTTGTCTATGTTGGCAATTGGGACCGTTATCTCTACGCCTTTGACCAGTCAACCGGTGAGGAACGCTGGAAATTCCAGGCGGATGGTGAGTTTTGGTCCGCACCTGCTGCAACGGAGGATGTGGTATACGCCGGCAATGGGGACCAAAAGGCTTATGCACTGGATGCGCATACAGGACAATTGCTCTGGTCGTTCGAAACAGCCGGGCGATCAGTCAGCGACCCGCTGGTTTCTGATGGCGTGGTGTACGTCAGTGACAGCGCCCATGAATTCCCACGCGGACCGCGTCATCTCTACGCGTTGGATGCCGCGACAGGGGAACAGTTGTGGGTATTTGAAACGACGAGTACGTATCTCTCTGCGCCGGCACTGGGAAACGGCGTGATCTATATCGTAACGGCCGGAGAAGCTTTTGCACTCAAATCTCCTGGGAATTAAAGATAAAAATAGTCTCGAAAATCAAATTCAGTAAATCACGAATTTGATTCTAACCTCAGCATAACCCGTCATTGCGAGGGTTCTTTGCGAAGCAATCTCATATTTTCGAGCAATTTTCCGTCTGAGGAGTAAGATTGCTTCGTCGG
>JANMSY010000108.1:0-2393 GCA_031389865.1 Anaerolineales bacterium
AACCGTTACTCGGCATTGAATTGGATGATTCCAGTCACAAGCGAAACGACAGGCAGGAAAGAGACGATTTTGTTGAAAGGGTTTTTGAAGTTGCAGGGCTGCCATTGTTACATGTGCCAGTTCAGCGAGAATACAATACAAGAGAAATTGCGGCTCAAATTGTGCCCTTTTTGAAAGACAAAGTTGGCGTTCCCACTGAACCGCCAAAGCCTGAAATTAATAAGCAAGTTAGTTCTGCTCCACTGTGCCCTAAATGCGGTATTCCGATGGTCTTGAGAACAGTGGCGCAAGGCGAGCATAAAGGAAAACAATTCTACGGCTGCCATAATTATCCTCGCTGCCGTGAAATGCAACCCTTCCAAGCGATACATTAGGAGTAATAAATGAAATCAAATATGAAGACGCCCTGCACCCTCTCAATATGGCTTGCGGCGCTGATGGCGGCGCAGTCTCTGCTGGGACGGATTTTCGAGGGAGGATATCGGGACGTGGAGTGGATACGGGCTACCTGGTTTGGCAATGACCTGGTCACACTTCTGCTGGCCGTGCCGCTGCTGATCGCAGCCCTCGCACTCGTCCGCCGTGACTCCCTGCGAGGCTTGCTGTTATGGCTCGGTTTACTCGGTTACAGCATCTATAACTACGCATATTATCTATTGGGCACGGCACTGAACGCGTTTTTCCCCTTGTACGTCATCCTGTTTGTCCTGTCCGTGGTGACGTTGATCCTGACATTGTCACGCATTGATGCGGCTCAGGTGGCCGCTGGCTTTCGAGCAAAGACCCCCGTTCGGATGATCGGTGGCTATCTTGTGTTCGTTGCAGTCGGCTTGTCGCTGGTCTGGTTCGGGACGTGGGCAGCCTACATCTTCGCGGGGCGGCCAACCCCCATCGAGACAGAAGCCTTCAAGCTGGTGGCTGCACTGGACACCGCCATCATGGTTCCGCTCATGGCCTTTGGCGGAATCCTTCTCTGGCGGCGGAATGCCTGGGGCGGCATCGTTGCTGGCATCGCTGGCATCCAAGGTTCGCTGTACCTGCTCGTGTTGACGGTTAACTCGGTAGTCGCCATCCTGCGCGGACTTGTAGATGCGCCCGGAGAGCTGCCGATCTGGGGAGTTCTGTTTATATCGACAGCAGCCGCCACTGTGGCATTGCTCGGTAACGTCAAGAGAGATTAGGTTGACCAGAAGTAAAAACAAAATGAGCCATCGCGCATCTGCGCGACGGTTACGAGTTTCATAATCTCTCCATGTCATTTGTTCGTTGCAGAAAGACTAAAAGGATCGTACAGTTTGACAAAGTGTGGAAAGTTCAGAACTAGACTCCACACAAGATGACATACAGAAATTATACGTCTATTACTCACAAACAGGGTTTATGCTCACTAAGGCAGTATGCAGCTACTCAAACCTTGTCTCATACTCGTATGCTGACATGCACCTTTTTGCTAGCTCCCATCCACGCGGCGCTTCAAGAACCAAACTTTGACGGCATAAAAAGAAGCCTCCCCCGAGTCAATAAATTGGGGGAGGCTTGATTTATGAATGGTCTTCTTCCGCTTTGCCGGTAAGGCTTATCAATCTCACTTTGCTACACATCCGGGTAACTTGAAACTGGCAATACGGGTCTGCCAACCAGCTGTGCTGGAAAGTTGGCCAGCAAGCGTGTAATACTCGTTGACATACCAGAACGTACAATCATCCACTGGGTCAACATTGAGGGAGGTGTAATCACCCCAACGTGAGTTGGTGGTGCGTTGTACACCTGTCCCATTGACAATGACGCCTTCACCCAAAGTCATGCTTCCAAGTGGATCACCTTTGAGACGTCCCGTATAGCGAATGCCTGGGTAGACATCCACGCCATTGACAACACTATATCCAAGAGCAATGTTGCCCTGCCAGTCCATTGCGGCGCTGCCCATCCAGCGATGCACTCCGTCACCCGGGGCAAATGTCCCTTGCTGGAAGACGGTATACACACCGTTCGTGCGCCTGATCTCATACCAACGCACACCAGCCACGCCAGGCGCCGCTTCAACGGATTGATTCGTCACGTACGATTCATAGGTGCCAAAGTTGCGGTAAGCGAGTCGGTAGGTCGGTCGTTGTCGATATGAGAGGATGTCAAGGTACTGATTTGGGTTGACGATTCCTGGCTGTGGGAGGCAATCACGAGATGTCGGAGCACATGGGAAGATCGAGTCGAACGATGCGACCGGTAATTGCACCGCAAGGTTTAGTGACGCAGTTGGTTGGGAATTCCATTGCACCTTCAACTCCCAGATGTTCAAGGCATCGTACGTCGCGCCGTAGCCTGCTCCATCGTCCATTGTGCCAACGATCGGTGCAGGGGCGTCATCCTTGGGTTTGGTCTTCCCATCCACATCC
>JANMSY010000140.1:0-3664 GCA_031389865.1 Anaerolineales bacterium
ATCTTGTGCAGAATGCCGGCTGGGTGGTGACTCATGACCAGTTGCTGGTCAAAGTGTGGGGCTACGAATATCGCGACGAACCTCATTACGTGCGCCTATACATAAATTATTTGAGGCAGAAACTGGAGAAAGAGCCTGCCAGTCCAAGGTACATTCTCACGGAACGTGGCGTGGGCTATCGCTTTGTGGATTACAAAAGGAAGAAGGAACTGGCTTAAGCGATACGATTTCGCCATCAGCATCCCTGATGCCATTTTTTATTACGAGCCCATTTTTTTAATGTGGCTCGTTATCATTTAATAATTTTGGATACCATAGGATGCGTCAAGGCTTCCATCCCTGGTAACAAGCCGCAGGAAATGCAGATCAATATCACCGGTGACGTGCTGACCCTCAAGGGTGTGACGAAACAGGAGGAGGAGCGAAAGGAACGGGCCTGGCACATCCGTGAACAGCGTGCCGGTTCCTTCGAACGCTCAGTGGTCCTGCCGACCGCGGTAAAGACCAACCAGGCTGAGGCGCTGTTCGAGAACGGCATCCTGACCATCACTCTGCCCAAAGCAGATGAGGTCAAGCCCCGCACAATCAACATCAAGGCGAAATAAACGCCAGGCATTGCGAAGGCTACACCTTCGCAATGCTTTTTAACGGGGGCAGGCGTTGGCTGGCACGGAGTGGGGCGGACAATTCATCCAACATCAGACCATTTTTGTTGAAATCCCACTGAATTAGGGTAAAATCTACCCATGCCAAAGCAACCTGCCAAACAAAGAATTATCCTTGTGGATGACCATGAGGTCGTACGACTGGGACTGAAATCCTTATTGGAGCGACACCCCCAGTTTGACGTGATCGCAGAAGCCGGTTCGGCGCGTGAGGCAATTGAAAAGACCGATGCGCTCAAGCCCGATGTAGTGGTGATGGATATTCGCCTGCCCGGCACTTCGGGGATCGAAGCGTGTGAACAGATCATCAATAAGCACCCCAACGTAAAAGTCATCATGCTTACTTCCTATGCAGAAGACGAGATGTTGTTCTCTGCCATACGTGCCGGCGCTTCAGGCTATATCCTGAAGCAGATCGGAAGCGATGACCTGGTGAAGGCACTCGAAGCCGTATCGCGCGGCGAGGCGCTTCTTGACCCCGCCGTGACCCAGCGCGTGTTCCAGGAAGTGCGTCGTGCCGTCAAGGAGGAGGAAGCCTCCGCTTTCCAGCATTTGAGCCAGCAGGAAAAGCATGTGCTGTTGCTGGTCTCGGAAGGCAAGACCAATCGTGAGATTGCCAAGCAGTTGTTCCTGGGGGAAGGGACAGTGCGCAACTATGTTTCAAGCATCCTTTCAAAACTGGGAGTCAACAACCGTGCCGAGGCTGCTGCATATGCAGTGGAACATAACCTGAGGGAATATATAACAAGCTAATATCAGTGAATGTATAATGACGGAGTCACACTTGTGGCTCCGTTTTTTGTTAAGGAGATCCCTTTGCTTTCACAGGAAATCACAGACGGCGTGATTCGCCTGCGTCCGTTCCATATGAATGACGCAGATGAGACTTTTAGCGCGGTGCGCGAATCGCTCGCAGAGATTCAACCATGGATGAGCTGGGCACACGATGGTTATTCCATTCAGACAGCAAGGGAATTTATCAGGATCACGCACGCGCGCTGGGAGGAAGGTACGCTATTTGCGTTTGTCATTACCGATGCCAAAAGCGGATCTGTTCTGGGTGGGTGCAGCCTGAGTCATATCCACCCCGTATATCACCTGTGTAATCTTGGATACTGGGTGCGGACCAGTCGACGCGGCAATGGGGTCGCCGTCCGCGCCACAAAGCTGGCGGCACGTCATGCTTTTGAAAAGATCGGGCTGATCCGCGTGGAGATCGTCATTGCGCCTGAAAATCAAGCGAGCATACGCGTGGCCGAAAAAGCCGGTGCGCACTACGAAGGGATTCTGCGTAACCGCATGGTCGTGGGCAGGGAGATCTATGATGCACACATGTATTCACTCACCCCGCAGGATTTTGGTCTGATCACACACGTATAGGTTTTGTACAGAATGGCCAATAATCGCCTACAATGTTAAACGGTTCTTTGGGATTAAGTGGGGTTGGGAGCACACTCGACGAGGATGCGAAGGCGAAAGTGGTCGAAGTTGGTGAACCCAAAAGCGCGCCGCTTAATCAGTTTGATTTTGTTGTTGACGCCTTCCGCGAAGGCATTGGTCCAGCGTTCGATAAAATAGTTCAGGATGAGTTCGAACCAGTTTTTCAATGTCACCAGAAACGATTGGAGAGCAGTCACGCTCTGTTTCTCAACCTGTTTTATCCAATGGCGTAATGCGACTCTGGCTTGCGTGCGGTCTGTGGCTGTCTCAAAGATGGCACGGAATTGTTCTTTCAGTTGGTGGCAGACTTTCAATTCGGGTGAGGCTTGGTATAGATTTTTCAATTTTGTGCGTTGTTTCTCATTCAGGTCTTTTTGGTTCTTGACCAACACCCAACGACTGCCTTTCAATTGCTCCTTGACTTCGTCCGAAGCATTGCGCTGGATTTCTCGGCGAGCCATCGTCAGGCAATGGTTGAGGTTCTTCATGACATGGAAGCGATCGACCACAATGCGGGTGGCGGGCAGTTTGGCTTTGACGGCGAGGGTGTAAGGCTCCCACATATCCAGGTTCACAACCTTGATGGCTTTTTTCATCTCGGGAGCCAGTCCCTCCAGCCATTTTTCGAGTGTTTTTCGCTCGCGATCTGGCAGAATCTCCAAAACATAGCCTTCTTCAGGTGCACTTAACACCAGCACAAAGTTGCCGTGTCCCTTTTCCAGTGCAATTTCGTCAATGTTCAAGACCCGGATGGGCTTCGTTTGGCGTGTCGCCGTCGTTTTTTTGCCCAACGTTGGAAGATGCCTTCGACAGCATCATAGCCCAACTCCAGAAAGGCGCTGACATCCTGAATGGTGCTTTTTCGACAAAGCTGGTAGACGTGTTCCTCAAAACGTTTGGTATAACTGCTGTCAAAGTTCAGCCATTCGACTCGCTCGGTGAAGGATTGCTCGCACGCTGCACATCCAAAACGACGACTGTGGTAGCGCAGGTAACTCTTTCGCCCCGATAACGATAGATCGCGCACTAACCGTGCATCATCGTAATCATGGATCGTTGTGCTTGGCTTCTTGCAAGTTGGACAGATGGCAACTGCCAATGTCGATCTGATTTCTAGAATGGCAGTTTCAGTATCTGGCATCTCATACTTAACTACTTCCAGATTGCGTAGGTTGAGTAGGTTGGTCAGTTGTAGTTCTCGCATCACGGCTCTCTCGTTTTTGCCAGATTCTACCCCTTACCACCTGCCTACCCCACTAAATACCAAAGAGCCATAATAGGTATCACCACGATGTGCATAAGCCCAGGGATAGGTTGGTTCAAACTCGATAGATATTGTCAAATCATGCAAAGCCACATCGTATTTCTCAAGGAAATTATTTGCTCTTCCTCGGCGAGAGTATAGAGCGCTTTTTGCTAGTGTTGTCAGCCCATCTTGCTTGGAAAAGAAATTCAAAAGTTCAATTACTGTATCGTGATGATCCTGCTCATATGCGTCAAAAAACTCAACCATGGTTGATGCCAATTTTTCGATGGACTTAGACAAAGTCTCATGACCA
>JANMSY010000032.1:0-6274 GCA_031389865.1 Anaerolineales bacterium
GGGAATGTCGCTTGGGTCGTGGCCAT
The DNA here is from genome assembly GCA_031389865.1 of Anaerolineales bacterium. Classification (GTDB taxonomy): domain Bacteria; phylum Chloroflexota; class Anaerolineae; order Anaerolineales; family Villigracilaceae; genus Defluviilinea. The sequence goes on from JANMSY010000032.1 coordinate 27, forward strand.
AGTGAACGAAACGGACTTGCCCATTCCTGTCAATCGTCACTTGCGCGGGCTGGCGTCCGAACTTGAAAAGCTTCACTTCCTGTCCGTAGCGCTTCAACACGCTATGCGTTGGGTCGGGCAGGCCGATGAAGGGAAGCTTGTTCTGTTTCCAGTACATGGAAAATGCCTCCGCGCCCTCGAGTCCAACCACAACCACTTCCGTGTCCTGCGCGACAAACTCGTCATAGTCCTGGCGCAACTGCGCCATGTGCCGGCGGCAGAACGGTCAGAAGAATCCGCGATTGAAAACCAGCAAAACATTTTTGCTTCCGCGAAAATCTGACAGGCTGACTTTGTTCCCGTGGAAGTCGGTCAACGTGAAATCGGGAGCGGGTGTGTTTAATTCGACTTTACTCATTGATTCCTTTTCTGATTCAAAACCCTCGCCTCTGGCCTGACCAGGGAGCGGGCGCGTCGTTGCGGAATTCTTCCACGCTGGGACCTCGCAGTTGGGCGAGTCGCCATGTGCCGTAGAGGTAACTGAGGATGAGAAGGATGATGGTGGCTGGCCAGCCCGTCAGCGTGTTGACGAGGGTGAGTTCATCCACGGCGTTGCCCTGAAAGAGCGAGACCTGCCAAAATAATTTCGCGGCGAAGTAGAGAAGCCAGGCCACGGTCACTTCGGTATAGGCGGGGCGGACTTTTTCGTGCCAGTACCAGTCGAGCGGCCAGCGGCGGGCCAGGTAACTCGTCCATGCCACCATTGGCTTGCGGATGAGCAGACTGACCAGCGCGAGCGCAACCGTCAGCCCGCCGTTGACGATGCCTGGGAGGAAGAATCCCTCCGAACGTCCGAGCAGAAGCGCCAGCGCGATGGCGAGACCAACGCTTCCCAGTCCCGCGAGCGCGTAGAGCAGCGACTGTCCGCGGCGGAGGCGCAGGACGGCGATCACGAACGAGAGTCCGAGCGCGCCGATCATCGCGGCGTTGAAGCCAGCCAGTCCGTTCAGCAGGAGGAAGAGCATGGGCGGCATGATCGTGTCGAGCAGGCCGACCTTGCCCGTCACCGCGCGGAATTCCTCCAGCAGTTCGCGCGCTTTGTCAGGCATTCTTTCCCAGCCAGAATTTGCGCCAGTCTTCGCCGCTGGATCGCAGGGCGAGGAAAGTGTAGAGCGCGCCCGCGAAGAAACCGAGCGTCAGCATGGCAACCGTCCACAGGATGGCAATGGCCAGGGACTTCTCGCGGTAGATGATCCACATCGAGAAGAGCGTGAAGCCCGTGTACAAGTCCACGAGCGAGACGATGCCCCACGGCAGGGCCGCGAGTTGACGGCCTTCGCCCGCGAAGTCACCCATGGTGAAGCCATAGATCAACACGGCGGTCATGGCAAGGATGCCGAGGATGGAGATGATCTTTGCGATTTTCATTACAGCACCAGAATGATTCCAAGCACGATCTCGGTGGCGACGCTGATCCAATTTGATTGGACGGAGGACCTGTCCACGAAGATGGAGACGAAGCGCACGGCGGCGATGGCGAGATACATGATGCCCAGCGCCTGATAGACTTCGCGTGTGCCCAACACAAGGACAGCGATGCCGAGACCGATAAACAGTCCGCCAAGGATGGAGCGGATCTCGGTGATGCCGCGTCCGTCGGAAGCGGTCAACCCCGTAAAGCCTTGCACACTGCGCGGAGCGAGCAGGGAAAAGAGTCCCGTCACGATGGTGAGGATGACGGCGATGAGTTGGAAAATTTTGAGGATGGTCATTGTGTTCCTGATGATGTGAAATCGTCACCCTTAGACACGGAGAATTTGAACTCTCCGTCTGCGTGTCTAAGGGTTAATTTTTTTTGAAGGACAACGAGCTACAATCGCGGGATCAAGACAGGCGTGTTCTTCTTGTATTCTTCGTACTCAGGCTGCCCGCCCCATTTCATATCCGCTTTCTTTTCGAGCAGGGGGATGCCGCTGACGCGGGTGAGGAGCAAGGTCACGAAGAGCGGAGAGATCATGGCGACCCATTGCCAGCCTTGCAAAACGGGGATGGCGATGATGGCAATGCCAATCCACAGCACGATTTCGCCGAAGTAGTTTGGATGACGCGAACGTGACCACAGTCCCGTTCGGATAAACTTGCCCCTGTTGGCAGGCTCCGCGTTGAAGCGGCTCTTCTGCGCGTCGGAGGTCACCTCGATAGCGAAGCCGATGATCCAGACGAGCGCGCCGACGATGGCGAAAGCGTCCAGGTCTTTGCGCGTGGCGGACGTGATCGCCACCAGCGCGGCCGCGGCGGTGAAGGTAACCCACAGTCCCTGGATCGTCCACACGTTGAGGAAGCGCAGGAAGTTCGGCTTGATCTCGTCGAAGCGATCATCCTTGCCAGCCTTGCGGATGCGACTGAAGAGGAACGTGCCGAGACGGATGGCCCAGATGATGACCAGCGCCGCAACGAGGATCGAGCGCGCATCCAACGGGACGCTGTAGCGGGTGTAGTAAAGTGTGGCGCCCATCACAGTGAGGTAGGTGATGCTGCCCGTCATATCGAAAAACTTTTCGGTCTGGAACAGGTAGGCAGGGATGAAGACCAGCCATTGAATGAGGAAGGCCAGTCCCACCACAAGCATCAAGACGGGGATGCCGCCAAACGTGGCGCCGCCCTGACTTCCCGCCAGCGCAACAAGATAGCCGATCAGAATCAGGGTGGGGGAAACGATGAGGGAACCGCAATTTTTCATGGTCATTTTTCCTTTGCAATGCAAGCGAATCCAAGCGCGCCGACTCCGAGGTGTGCGCCGAGTACGGGTGTGATCTGCACGATGGGTATGTCTCCGTGCGGCATCAGGTGTTTGATTCGCTCGAGCATTTCTTCGGCTTCCTGCTCAACACCCGCGTGGACAATGGCAAGCTTTTCGAATGGCGCATACTCGTTCAGCCATTCCATCAGGCGCTCGGTGGCCTTGCCCTGTGTGCGGACGCGATGCGCCGCGGGGTTGCCCTGGTTCATGTGGAGCAGGGGTTTGATCTGCAAGAACTCGCCAAAGCGCGCCACGGCAAAGTTCATGCGCCCACTTCGGCGGAGATATTCGAGCGTCTTGAGCGAGGCGAAGACGTAGGTGCGCTTCATCACGTCCGCCAGGCTGGCGAGGATGTCTTCCATCTTGTGGCCAAGCTCGGCCATCTGTGCAGCCTTCTCGACGATGAAGCCCATCCCCAGGCTGAGTTGACTCGAGTCCAGCACGGTGACGGGGATGCGAGTGAATTGGTCCGCTGCGACGCGCGCCGCGTTGATGGTGGCGCTTAGCTTCTCCGAGATGTGGATCGAGAGGATGGCGTCTGCACCTGTGTCGGCCAGTTTGTTCCAGGCCTGCATGAAGACTTCTGTGCTGGGCGTGGCCGTGCTGGGCGCGGGGTGAAAGCCAGGAAGCAGGCGGTAGAACTCTTCGCGGGACAAGTCCACGCCGTCGAGGTAGGACTTGTCTGCCTGGTTGATGTACAGGGGTATAACGGTGATGCCATGCTCTTCTACAATAGGTGCTGGCAGGTCACAAGTGCTATCAGTGACAATGCGAATATTCATGTTTATTTCCTTAATTCCTGGAGCTTGTCCGCTTCTCTGAAGAGTCAATCATGGATGGGACGGCCTGAGCCGTTGATGTTTTCCTTGACCGCATCACACAAGGGATCATGAAGTCGAAGAGTTGGCTCACGGGGGACATTTCCTTCTATAGAACGGCTATGTCATATACATATTTGTCGAGGTGGGCTGGGATGGTAATGCAGCCGGTTCCCGCGCCGATGGAGAGGCCAGTAGGTTTCGTTTGGTCGCCATTACACGATGCCGGACTCGTTCTGATGGACTGTGCCACCGCCTACGTTTGTGGATATCTGATGCTCTCTGATCTCAACATCCAGATTATACACCTTGTCCATATTTTGTCAATATATTTTCGCCTGGAACATTGAAAATATGGACAAAATAAGTACAATATACCCGTTTAACCGCCAGCAGTGATGGCAATGCTGTAGACAATGTATCGGGGTACGCGCAATTTTCGGTCGTACCCTGCAAAAACCTCATTCAAAGGGTTTTACTCCAGAAAACCGGCACACCCGTCTGTTTGCAGTAATCGGTAGAATAGGATTATCCCTCACCATGGAGTACATAATCAGGTGGGTTGGTTCATTCTCAAGCATATTTTCTCAACCATTCTAATGATCATCAACATCACACGATTATCCAACCAGGAAAAGGATCTGGAAGTTCTGATTCTACGCCATCTATGATCCCAGTTTTGATGCGCCCTGGTTGCTGGCAACGCCGGTTGTTCTCCAACCGATTAGCGTCAGAAATATTTAGAGCCTATCCGAAAATTAACCATGTCGTTGCGAGTCTTCGAGAAGCAATCTCCCAAAAACTAGATTTTGCCTGATGAAAAGGAGATTGCTTCACCGCCAAAGAACAAAAGCGGCGGTTCGCAACGACATACCCAGAAAGATCATTGAATTTTAGGATAGATTCTTACAAAGACCGTTGGCCCGTTGAGCAAATCCCTTTGAGCGCCAAACAGATGATCGGTTCTCATCGTCAATTTGTGCATACTGAAGAAATGATCCAACGTTTGCCTGAACTGGCTCTGATGGCTGGCTCTATTCTAATGGAGCTTTCAAATGAAAGTCGTACAATTTTCTCCGTCAGAATCCCGTGAATTGCCTGCCAGGTCAAACTTTCTTCTTGAGAGGATTGTGCGAAGTCAAACTGTTTTCTCTATTAGATTCAAAAAATCGTCCAGTCTGGACGAAGCGTGCTATCGTGATTGGCATACCTTTGCCGTACCTGAGATTTGGCTAGTTCCTCTTTCCATGAAAAAACCCCTGTTTTTCAGGGGTTTTTTGTGAGCGCGAAGAGATTCGAACTCTTAACCAACGGCTTAAAAGGCCGCTGCTCTGCCGTTGAGCTACGCGCCCATCATTGCAGTAAAGCGGATTGCATTCTAACATGGGAAATATTCATCGTCAACGTAAGACAACTTGTTATAATCACGTCTATCGATTTGGAGGCTCTAATGGCTGAAATGTTACATGTGAATGAAGATACTTTTAAAAGTGAAGTGTTGGACTCAAACCAGCCTGTGCTGGTGGACTTTAGCGCGGTATGGTGCCAGCCCTGTAAAATGCTGGATCCGGTGGTCAAGCAACTGGCCAGTGAATGGGATGGAAAGGTCAAGGTCGTTAAGATCGACGCCGATGAGAATCCAGGTCTTGTGATGCAGTTTGGTGTCATGGGAATTCCTACTCTGCTGTTCTTCAAAGCCGGCGAGATCAAGGAACGAATTACAGGTTTTATGCCTAAAGAGAAACTGGTGGCAAGGTTTAGTCCCCACTTCAATTGAGATTCAAGAGAATCTTAAAGGCTCCAGGAACATGTTTTGTTCCTGGAGCCTTTTGTATTTAATCTGTTCTCAATAACGTATCGAGTTCAGCAAAGTCCACGCGGGAGGTGAGGTCCAGGCTAAGGGGAGTGACCGAGACAAAACGCCTCTTGCGAAGGGCATAGACATCCGTATTCTCCGGTTCGTCGTCCAGCTTTCCTGCCTCGCGATAATTGATGAGCCCAGGCTCAGCCAGCGACTGGCGCTCCGTAGCCAGAGGCTCATAATATCGCTGGCGGGAGATGCGGGTAAGCTGCCAGGGAGTGTCAACTGTTGCATCCGAAGGTACATCCACTTTCAGAAGATCAACATCGGCAGGAAATTTCCTGTCCAAAAGCAGGCTGGCGAACTGAAGTGTAAGTTCAGCCGCGACGAGAAAGCTTACTTCGTCAGAATATGACAGGTGGTATTTCGTATGCGCTTCCAATGAAACAGCCATCGCAGGGATTCCGAGCGACGCGGCTTCCATGGCGGCTCCCACCGTCCCTGAGATGGTGATACCAGATCCAACATTCTCCCCGTAATTGATTCCCGAAACAACCAGATCAGGTTTGCGTTTCATGACGTCCAACACGCCGTAGAGAACCGTCTGTGCCGGGCTGCCTCCCACGGAATACACGCTCCATTCCTGACCGTTGACCTGTACCCGTTTTTCCTCAATGATCCCATCTGACGTGCTGGGCAGGCTGCGTCCCATGCCCGAAGATTGATCGCGCGGCGCGGTAACGGTAACAAACCCAAGCTTCGAAAGAGAGGCGGCAGCCGCCCAAAGCCCGGGGGATAGGATCCCATCATCATTGGTCAGAAGGATTTGTGGTTTTATGGTTGACATACA
>JANMSY010000213.1:0-3162 GCA_031389865.1 Anaerolineales bacterium
AGCAACTCGCCGCGCGTCGTCAGTTCATGGCCACGTACATCGGCAACAAATTCGATCTGTCCGCCGCGTTCGCCAAAAGCCGTGGGCTGGTAAAAAGCCAGATAGTCCACCGCGACAACTTTGGGCGCAGTCCGCAGCGGAATACGATACCATCCCAAAAGCCGCGCTATCTCGAGGTCGCGTGGCGCAGGCAGCAGGCAAACAAGCACAAGTGAGGTGGAGGAAAGTCCCATAGATAATCAGATTTTACATCAAAGCCAGCGCATTAACAAAAACAGGCGAGCCAAATGCCCGCCAGCTGCTGTTAACAGGTTGAACAAGGATGGTTACCTGAACAGAAAATCGATATATAGATAATTTAAACAGAACATAATCACAAGTCCAAGAATGAAATTGATGAAAGATAGGGGGCTGGTTTTCTCTTCACCCGGCAAACGTTGATATTCCATGGATTACTCCGCTTTGGCAAGATTTCAAATACCTTAGCATTTGCATAACAGCTTGTCACCTGTCGAATGTCACTTTTTGGATGACCTTTGTCATCCGTTCCCATTTTCCATACTGTGACCTGGTTGCCCCCGCCTGACCCGGATAAAAATAAGTGGCAGGTGGACTTTAACGGCCACCTGCCACTTATGACGCCGAACTTCCAACTTAATCCAACCTCCGTATTGAAGTCAACGATCAACTCATCAATTCCGTGGGCTTGTTTTTGAACTTTATTGCTTTGTTCCACATTCCGCGCAGAACTTTGCACCCAATTCCATTTTTATACCGCAGTTTTTGCAAAATTTCTCGACGGCGAGCGGCTTGCCACACTCGGGACAGAATTTTCCACCACCTGCTTTGGCTCCACAATGTGGACAGGATGCAACGATGGTTTGCTTGAATTTGTCAGCCGAGATGTAATCCACCGTTTCAGCTTTTTCGCGTGCATCGTTGACCGCGGCTTGCACTTGAATGGACGAGTATTCCTCTTGAAGGTCGGGCGCGCAATCTTTACAGAGGTTACGTTCATCATTCCAGCAATCACCGTCCACCCATTTTCCGCAACGCTTGCATTTGTGGAAATGGGGTTTGGCTTCCTCAACGGATCCGGCGAAGGCATTATCGTGCGCCTTTTCCCATCCTGCCGATCGGACGTTACGTGCCGCGTTCGCCGCACTTCCAAACACACCGCCAAAAAGATTACTTGCGGCATCCAGCGCGCTGGTCACTGTACCGAGCGTTGAAGCCTGGAACTCAGTTTGATATCCATTACCGCAGCGGTCACAGTAAAACTCGAACTGGAATCCCGCGTCTGTACTCAGGTCACGATAATTGCGAGTGAATTGAATGAGCGCCATATGTCCTCCACAGAGATAGGAAATTGTGCAGATTCTAGCACTTAATCAAGAGCGTTATTGGATGGGAAAGTTACACCAATCCAACTTCCTGATTGAACTCAATGATCAACTCGTCGATTTCATCTGCCTGTTTCTGGACATCCGTCCAATAGTTTGGTTCGTACCATTGATCCTGAATCTCCTGGTAGCTGCGCCCCTGCTGCTCAACCCAGGTGTAGTATTTCAGGTTATGCACGCGGCGGCGGTCGGTGTAGCGCAGTTCGAGCATGTTGTCTGTAGACTGTCCATGCAGGTAATGGGCAAAATCTGCGGCTGCGTCTCGTTCGCTATATTGACCAAACTCCTGGTGCATTTCATGCAGGCGTGAGCGGTACAGTTCCATTGAGTCGGTCAGTACCGTTATCATAATGTCATTCTCGTCCATTTCATAGTACTTCGCGGTCTTGATGCAGGAAAGTACATTGGAGATGCCCGAGAAGCCGAGCAGTTCAAGTTGATTGATCGTGGCTTCAGGCACACCCTTTTCAACCAGATAAGCGCGCCCATTTTCTTCATTAAAGAGGCGGGCAAGGTTCACAACTGCGTTGTCGTCTATCGCTGTAATAACATCGGTATTCTTTGTATTGTGGATCCACGGTACGTGCTTATCGCCAATACCCTCGATACGATGTGCGCCGAATCCGTTTTCCAGAAGCGTGGGGCACTGCAATGCTTCACTGGCGACGATCCTGCTATCGGGGAAGAGTTTCTTCAAGTAGTCACCACTTGCAATGGTGCCTGCGGAACCGGTCGCGGATGCCATGCCACGATAGCGGCCGTTCGGGCCTATGACCTGATTCAACACTTCTTCCATGGCGTGCCCAGTCACTTCGAAGTGCCAGAGATAATTCCCAAACTCTTCGAACTGGTTAAAGATCATCAGATCCTGGCCGGACTTTCTCAGCTCCCAGCATTTATCGAAAATTTCCTTGACGTTCGACTCGGAGCCAGGTGTTTTGATCGTCTCCCCCGCGACTTTTGACAGCCAGTCAAATCGTTCCTTCGACATGCCTTCGGGCAGGATGGCAATGGACTCACACGCCAGCAAAGCGGAGTCATACGCGCCACCGCGGCAGTAGTTGCCGGTGGAGGGCCACACCGCCTTTTGAGTGGTCGGGTCAAACTGACCGGTGACCAGCCTCGGCACCAGGCAGCTGAACGCGGCGCCGACTTTATGAGCACCGGTAGGGAACCACTTCCCTACCAGCGCGATAATGCGCGCCGGAACACCCGTCAGCGAAGAGGGAAGCTCCACGTAATTGGGGCCGCCAAAGGTTCCGCCTGAGGCGCTGGGTTCATTATGCCAGTTGATACGGAAGAGGTTTCGGGGGTCGATATCCCAAAGTCCGATACCTTTCAATTCTTCCTTCACTTTGGAAGGGATCTTTGAAGGGTCTTTCATTTGGGCATAGGTAGGGATAACAATATTGCGTTCTTTTGCTCGCTTGATGGCATTTGCACGGCGAGACTTTTCAACGGTCAGGTCAATGGTAGTCATAGCATTCTCCTAAGAAAGTTGTCTGACAACTTGTATTATATCTCACAATTAAATCACGCACAATAGCTGATAGCCTGGTACAGATTACCCTGGAAGGGTCTACCGTGTCCATGATAAGACGTTCATCCTGCCATCGTACTATACTTTTTCAACATCAGGCCAGGTCAGTTCAGGCAGCCAGGAATATATAATGCCGCGGTCACAAAATTAGCTTTGCCACCCTTGTAAAAACGCAAATTTTTTACCCCCCGGGGATAAAGCACACGTGTGCAATAAAGT
>JANMSY010000275.1:0-3101 GCA_031389865.1 Anaerolineales bacterium
CAAAGGTGATCACCGTACGGTTGTGGTCCAGGTCGGAGGAACGATCAAGTAAGCGCGCACCTGCAACAGAGGTAATGGCAGCAGCGATCTGGTCAATAATCTCCGGTCGCCGCGCTTCGGAAAAGTTGGGGATACATTCAATGAGAGGAGTAGGCATAAGATTTTGATTTACGATTTCAGATTTTGGTTTGAGATTGGTGTGTTCAATTATAAGGGCTGGATTGATTTAGTGGGAGGTAGGTATATATTTTAGAACAGGAGGTTTTATGAACGAATTTGCATGAATACTGCCGACCTTTCTCGTGAACGCCATCCTTTTCCAAGGAAGAGCCGCCATGATGGTATATGCCCCGCTCGTCCAATACTGTGAGGAGCCATATGGAAATGATTCTTGCTGAAGAACATGCCTATTATTTTATTCCGCAGATCTCACTGGATATAGCAAATGACCGCATAGCAAAGAAAAAGATATCTCCTGTCGATGGGATGTTCGGGACGTTGATCTCCCGGCCAAATTCTGCCGATATGCAAATGGTCTCGGTCGAGAACCGTCTCGAACCCTACTGGATGGTGACAGCGGCAAATCATAGAGCGTATGATCGCCAACAGGTTTACACAGTTCCCATCAAAGGCGAAGATAGCTGATGCCTGATCGCCGCATTGAGGATAAATTTGCAGAATATACTGTTGCTGCGTGCCATCAGCGGTGGATGAACGATCTGAGAAAGATATTCTCGCCGTAAAAAAGAGGCAGTGTATAGCCCGCGCCGTAACCGTGAGCAACTCTCCTTTTTGTAACAGCAAAATGTCATCATCGTTAATGGAGGAGAGGTACCTCCATGAATAAATTCCTGCAAATTGAGAGGATAGTTTTCGGAAAAAATAATTTTGCGTTTTGCGCCTTGCCTAATGACATTGAGGAACTCGAACAAACTGTGACGCAAATGGGGCTGATGGATCGCCCTGTGATCGTGTTAATTGGTGGTCATATCCTGCCCGAACATGCGAATGTGACAATTCAGGCGATTGATGTGATCGCCAAAACCGCGGAAGTGTTGGGTGCGGCAGTCATCTGCGGGGGAACTGATGTCGGCGTAATGGCGACCATTGGGAAGTCCCGCAACCGCAACGGTTATCAATTCCCATTAATAGGGATTTCTCCGGAGGGGATCGTCACATGGCCTGAAGGCCCAAGGACCGGATCTCTACCGTTGTCGGGTAAGGAAAGGGAGCAACTGGAATCTCATCACTCCCATTTCATTCTTGTCCCTGGAAATGAGTTTGGGGACGAAACCAAATGGATCGTCCGCACAGCTACCATGATCGCGACAGGAAAAAACAAATCTGTGACAGTGCTGGCAAATGGCGGGAAAGTTTCGCAAATGGATGTGGAAGAGGGGCTGCACGCAGACCGGCCTCTGATTGTCCTGGCGGGCACGGGGCGTCTCGCAGATGAGATCGCCAGTCATCCGATAAAAAATAATCTCATCAGGGTCATCTTTGCCCACAACAGGCGATTGCTCGCCGAGACACTAAGAGCGATGTTGACCTGACAGAGTAAAATGGAAAATCTCCTGAACATTCAGGAGATTTTTTACAAGTCAATTCCTGTATAATCGCATCAATGAACATCCCCGACCACATCATCACACAAATGGAACTGCGCCGCGCCACAGGCGAACGCGGCACCCGCAAGCTGGTCGCCTTCAGCGGAATCGTTTATGACGTAACGGATTGCCCGAAATGGCGCACCGACCTGCACGAACAACTCCACTTTCCCGGACAGGACCTGACATCTGAACTCCCTGACGCGCCACATGAAGAGGACGTCTTTTCAAGACCATGCGTGAAAGCAGTTGGCAGGCTTCAACTCGATTGACAAATACATAACGACCACGAGCGCGCTTCCAATCACGAACTCCTTCAAAAATACTTTACACAGACAGGGAATCAAATGCAAACATCCAAACTCAAATGGTGGCAAACCGCGGTATTCTATCAAATTTATCCTCGCAGTTTCGCGGATGGCAATGGTGACGGCATCGGTGATTTTAAAGGGATGACCGGGAAGCTGAATTACCTCACCGCTCTTGGAATCGATGCCATCTGGCTCTCGCCTCACTTCCCCTCCCCCAACTGGGACTGCGGCTACGACATCTCCAGCTACACCGATGTCGCGCCCGAATACGGCACACTGGAGGATTTCAAGACGTTTCTCGCCGAATCACACGGGCGCGGCCTCCACGTTATTCTGGACCTCGTGCTGAATCACACCTCGGATGAGCATCCCTGGTTCCTTGAGTCAAAGTCCAGCCGCGATAACCCGAAAGCCGATTGGTATGTGTGGATGGACGCCCCTCTCTCCGCGGGAGAGGGGTCGGGGGTGAGGGTGCCGCCCAACAACTGGCAATCCTGCTTCGACGGCGACGCATGGACCTACGCGCCTGAACGCGACCAATACTATTATCACTACTTCATGAAGCAGCAGCCCGATCTCAACTGGCGAAACCCTGACGTAAAAAAAGCCATGTGGGACGCGGCTCGTTTCTGGCTCGATCTCGGCGTGGATGGTTTCCGTCTCGATGCCCTCGGTACCATCTATGAAGATCCAAACCTGACTCCGCATGACGTTCCGATGAATCTGGCGCAATTACGCCGTGCATCTGAGCTCGCACAGACTACGGGGGAAAAAGCACAGGTCGAGAAATACTGGCACGAAATGTTCAAAAATCAATGGGGTGGACCCGGCCTGCACGACCTCATGAAGGAATTGCGCGCCGTGCTCGATGAGTATGACGGCGACCGAATGCTCGTCGGTGAAGATGACAACATCGACTACATGGGGAATGGCAACGATGAGCTTCATCTCGTCTTCAACTTTCCCCTCATGCGGACGGAGCGCATTACGCCGACCCATATCCGTGCCAACCAAAAGGAGCGTTTGTCGCGGCTGGAAGCACTCCCGTTTAAAGGCTGGCCGTGCAACACGCTCGGCAACCATGACTGTTCCCGCATCCACACCCGCTTCGGAGATAGACAGCACGACGCCGAGCTGGCACGCCTGCATGCTGCGCTGGTAGTCACCCTAAAAGGAACTCCAT
>JANMSY010000260.1:0-4765 GCA_031389865.1 Anaerolineales bacterium
CCTTTATGACGGCGCGCCAGATTTCCCCGCACCGAATCGGTTGTGGGAGTTGGTTGAAAAACATAAGATCAATCAACTGGGCATCTCGCCGACTCTCATCCGTACATTGATTCCGCAGGGTGATGACCATTTCAAGGAGCATGATCTTTCTTCGCTGAAATGTTTTGCGTCCACGGGTGAGCCGTGGAATCCAGATCCGTGGATGTGGTTGTTTGAAAAAGTTGGCGAAGGCAAGCGGCCTATTATTAATTACTCTGGCGGCACGGAAATATCAGGCGGAATTGTGATGGGGAATCCGCTTTTACCGTTGAAGCCGTGTGCATTTTCTGCGGCATGTCCCGGCATGGATGCGGACGTGTTTGATGAAAACGGGTTATCCATTCGAAACACAGTTGGTGAACTTGTTATCAAATCGCCGTGGATCGGTATGACGCGCGGATTTTGGAACGACAGACAACGTTATCTCGATACCTATTGGTCGCGTTGGGAAAATGTTTGGGTGCATGGTGATTTTGCTGCAATTGATACCGATGGGCTTTGGTACATCCTTGGGCGCTCAGATGACACGATCAAGATCGCAGGGAAGCGACTGGGGCCTGCCGAGGTGGAGTCGATCCTTGTGAGGCATGAAGCAGTTATGGAAGCGGCGGCGATCGGGGTGCCGCACGATGTCAAAGGGAGTGAACTGATCCTTTTCGCAGTGACCAACTCCGGGGTAGAGCGAAGCGAGGCACTTCGTCAGGAACTAAAAAAGATGGTGATCGCTGAAATGGGCAAAGCGCTCGCGCCGAAAGCCATCCTGTTTGTTTCTGATCTGCCGAAAACGCGCAACTCCAAGGTGATGCGGCGCTTGATCCGCTCGGCATATTTGGGTTTGGAGTTGGGCGATACATCGTCACTGGTGAATCCGCAATCTGTGGATGAGATTAGGAAGGCAAAGTGAAATTGGTTTTTATCTTATAATAATAGCCGTCTCACGAAATGTGAGAAAAGGAGATTTAATGAAAATCGCTCGTCATTCACAGGATACACTTCGTTACGTGATATTCGTATACATCCTGCTTTTCACATTCGTCCTTTCGGCTTGCAGCGGCGCAACGCCGACGCCTTTGGTGATCGTGGTAACAGCTACAGATTCGCCGCCGACTGAAACGCCGCTGGAAACACCGTTGCCAACTTTAGTGCCAGTCACTTTGGCTGGACCGCAAAGCGGGTCAGCCATGAAATGGGTGGATGGCAGTACTTTGATTTACGTCCCAGCTGGGGATTTCACCATGGGCGACGGCATTAACGCCTTCGCCCATAACGTGACGTTGGATGGATATTGGATCCAGCAGACCAAGGTCACCAATCGCATGTATGAACAATGTGTAAAAGTTGGAGCGTGTTCGGCTCCATCCCAGGAATTGGGCGGACTCGGTTTTAGTAATCCACAATTTGGTAACCACCCCGTCGTGGGTGTAAATTGGGATCAGGCGCAGGCATATTGTGCATGGACGCAGGGAAGCCTGCCGACTGAGGCGCAATGGGAAAAAGCCGCGCGCGGGACGAATGAGAATATATATCCCTGGGGGAATAATGACCCAACATGTAACTTGTTGAACTTTGGCAACTGTTACGAGAGCACCAGCGGCGTGGATGCCTTTATGGCGACGGGTGCAAGCCCTTATGGTTTGCTGGATATGGCAGGTAACGCCTTCGAATGGGCAAGCGATTGGTATGCTGAAAACTATTACAGTACGTCGCCTCCTGCCAACCCCCCAGGCCCTGAAAGCGGACAATACCGCGTGGTACGCGGTAGTTCGTTTGAAACAGACGAAAGCCAGATCGCTTCTGCAATTCGCCGCTTCAATGAACCGGGTGATAATGAACGTGACACAGGTTTTCGCTGTGTTACGGCGAACCCCCAGCCGGTTGCGCCTTATTGTCAACTCTCGGCTTTTGTTCCTACAGGCACGGAGGTTTCCAGTAGCTGTCAATTGCCCGAAGGCGCGGTGACCGATCAATATTGTGTGCAGGGAGAGACCTATGCCACAGTTCAACTTTCCTTTAATTCAACATGGGAAGCGCGTGGGACTCGCCTGACATGTACAGAGGCAACCGATGGTGGAATCAGGCAGTTGACCTGTAGTGGCCCGGAGACGATTGAATCCACGAATGAGATCACCGTCTGTAATGAGTCCTGCTCGAATAACTCGATCGTGGAGGGCGTCAGCCCGGTTTGCGACTCTGGTTATACACTCGACCCTGCCACTGGCATGTGTAATTACACGCCGATCCTCAGTCAGGTCAGTGTCTCGGGCTGCCCTGTTGGATATTCCATGGTTGAAAGAGGCGGCCAGCAGACTTGTGCAATAGGCAGGGACGCGAATGGCTATTGCCCGGCTGGTACCTATTTTGACGAACTAGCTGGAATGTGTGCCCCTCCAAATGGAGAAACCTCTGCGCCTTATGGCATTGACAATCCCTCACTGGCCGCGCAGACCTACGCGGGATGCGCCGCCGGCTATACTTACAATGATGGTTTTCAATGCTGTCAAGCCGCGACCGGTGGAACTTATCCCGGCTGTGGTCCCGGTTACGTATTCAACACAGACCTGCAGGCTTGCATTCCAACAGGGACGGAACTCAGCGGCGAAGGCTGTATCACTGTCCGCGTAAATACAATCAAATGCAGCGAACCCGTGAATACATGTGAGCAGTATAACAACAGTGAATCCCGTTGTGTTGCGAATTTGTGTACGTGGAACGAAAAAGACACGGTCTGCGAAATGAGAACGCCATAGATTAGATTCCGCAGGATAACCCCTGCGGAATTTTTCATTTATGACCTTTGGGTAACTGGAAATAGACTATTAGTGGGATACCCAATAATATGTCTCGCGTTATAATTTTTATTGCTTGTAATACATCGATTATATTAAAAGTTTTAACGAGGAGAGTGTAATGAAGAGGCTTCTTTATCTTACTTCAATTGTGACTCTTATGTCACTGATTCTATCTGCCTGCAACCTCCCGATTGCAGACGGTTCGCCAGAGGCCACCGAGCCGCCTGCGAATGCCACCGAACTGCCTGTTGATGTGACAGAACCGCCTGCCAATGTGACAGAACCACCTGCCACGCTTGTTCCGATCAATCTGGCTGGCCCCCCCATGGAAGTGGGTTCGAAATATCCGTATGTGGATGGCACCGTCCTGGTAGCTGTTCCAGGCGGGATTTTTATTATGGGCTATGGCGGCGCTGACAATTTCATGCATGAAGTGACGCTGAGCGACTTCTGGATCTACAGCACCAAGGTTACAAATCAGCAGTATGCCTTGTGCGTACAGACGGGTAAATGTACCCCGCCTAATGAAGAAAATAATCCCTTGTATGGAAATTCCAGTCGCATCAATTATCCCGTGACTGGGGTGACCTATGACCAAGCCTCACAATATTGTACCTTCGTGCATGGGAGTTTGCCCACAGAAGCACAATGGGAAAAAACTGCGCGCGGCCCCGAAGGCAACATCTTCCCGTGGGGTGATGAAGCGCCGGCTTGTGACTTTTCTAATTTTCAATCCTGCGTAGGTAAGATCACACCGATCAACGAGTATAAGGAAGGCGTGAGTTATTACAGTGCCTTCGATATGGCCGGCAATATACGCGAGTGGGTCTCAGATTGGTACAGCCTTTCTTATTACAATGAATCACCCGTTACAGACCCGCTTGGACCCGAGTTAGGGGTGAAGCGTTCTGTGCGCGGCAGCAGTTTTCAGGATGGTGCCGACTCGAGTATTTCTGCACATCGCTTCTCGCTTAATCCAATTCTGAGTTTGCCTGATCTTGGTTTCCGTTGCATTGTTGGGGACCCCACTTATTTTGCGCCGATGTGTCAGCAGCTGGCATATGTTGGGACCGGGCCCAACGGCGAGGAAGCCAATTGCACGCCGAACGTGAAGTGTAATGATGTTTCCATTTCGCAGGCGCCTCTTTGCACACAGAGATTACTGCCCTATACAATTGTTACCTTCAATCTTGCGGATACGCCGCCTGATGGCTGGCATTATGATGTGCCGGGTTGTACTCAAATATCCGGGGAAGACAAGTTTGTATGTAATCCTCCCGGGCCCTATATCGCCTCAGCCGAAGGTGCATGTGACGGCAGTAATACTTGTGATTCAACTTGTCCGGTTCACTATACCAAGGACGGTGATGTGTGTAAGTGGGATGGCAGCGGTTCAATTGGCGCGGAATGTATTGC
This sequence comes from Anaerolineales bacterium, assembly GCA_031389865.1. Classification (GTDB taxonomy): domain Bacteria; phylum Chloroflexota; class Anaerolineae; order Anaerolineales; family Villigracilaceae; genus Defluviilinea. Next base: position 4,245 of record JANMSY010000260.1, read on the forward strand.
CGGTACTACCTACGACCCAGCCAGCCAATGCTGCGTGGCAGCTGCGGGTTCTGGTGTGAATTACGATCTATGCCCGCCCGGTTCCTATCCTTTTGATGGCGCTTGTTATGCCGACCCGTCCTATATTAAGGATGTGGAGGTTTTGGACGTGGTCTTTGATTCCTGCCAGCCTCCCAAAGATAATAGCGGTGGTGATCCTGTTGTTGCTACTCCTGTTGCTTGTCCAGTGCAAACTTGTGGACGTGGTACTGGTACTACATGGTGCCAGGCGTCGTGTTCATGTATAAAAACGGGTGCTCCATGTCCTTAGTTTATTAATTCAGATATTCTCCCCTCGCTGTTGAGAGGGGGAGAATATCTTCTTAGCTGAAATAAATCTTGTTGTTATTTATCATTTAGTTTATTTTTGCCAACTCAGGCTTTTTCGTATGCCATTCGGTGGCTTGTTGAAAGGCATAACCAGCACGAAGAACACCCGCTTCATTCCATGCGCGGGAAATGATCTGCAAACCAATGGGCAG
>JANMSY010000293.1:0-8118 GCA_031389865.1 Anaerolineales bacterium
TGTAGGCAAAATTGCCTATATGGAATCAGGCTGAACATCGCTGTTCCCTGTTGTCAAACACATATACACTTGATATCTATAAGATTAGAGAAGGCGAGTTATGAAAATCAAAGATCCTGTTTGTGGAATGGAAATCGACCCTACTGCTGCCTTCGCCACACGCGAGCACATGGGGCAGACATTTTATTTTTGCTCTCAATCCTGTGTGGATCAATTTGACAAAGACCCGCACCGCTACATGACGACTTCCGCGACGACAGGCTTCAACCCTGAGCCGCCTCTCTCTCGCATCGAACTTCCGTTGAGCGGGTCGCCGCCAAACGGACAATCGCCTGGCCTCGAGTCTGCCTTGCGCGCGCTTCCGGGCGTCGATGAGGTAAAGGTCAATGTAGCGGCGGGCAGGCTCAAGGTCGCGTATGATGCGGGACAAGTTGATATCGCGAAAATTGTTCAAGCAGTCAAATCCGCAGGCTATCAGGTCGGCGCGCAAACACGGATTGGCATCGAGAATCTGCGCTGTGCGTCGTGCGTCCAAGAGATTGAGAATGAACTGAAATCAACACCTGGAGTCCTCAATGCGAGCGTCAATGTTGCAACGCAGGAAGCAACCGTAGAGTATCTACCACAAAGCACAACAATGTCGCAATTGAATCGCGCCATAGAGACATGGGGTTATAAGCCGCGGCCTGCAGAAAGTGGGACACCTGCAAGTTCGCAGGAAGAAGCCCACGCGCGCGAATACCGCAAGTTGATGAATAAGTTTTGGTTTGCAACGGCGGTTTCTGTGCCCGTGCTGTTAACAGCTTACTACCAGTTCGTGCCCTTCTTGCGCGACCTGAGCATGGACGCTCTGCGGTGGTTATGGGGGGGGGCACTGCTTTACTGACATTGCCTGTGATGTTGTGGTCAGGTAGCGATTTCTTTACAGGTGCGTGGGCAGCGTTCAAGCATCGCTCCGCGAACATGAATACATTGATCGCGCTGGGTACAGGCGCGGCGTGGTTATATTCAACATTTGCGATTCTCTTTCCTGCGATTTTCCCGGAAGGGACATCTGAGCCTTTTTATGATGTTGTGTCCGTCGTCATTGCGTTGGTCGTGTTGGGACAGGCACTTGAACTGCGAGCCAAGGGTCAGTCCAGCGAGGCGATCAAGAAATTGCTAGGCTTGCAAGCTAAGACTGCACGCGTCATTCGGGATGGCAAGGAAATGGATCTGCCTGTTGAAGAAGTCTTGGTCGGGGATGTGATCCAAGTTCGCCCCGGCGAGAAACTGCCGGTGGATGGTGTGATTGTCGAAGGCAGTTCCGCTGTGGACGAGTCCATGCTGACAGGTGAGTCAATGCCCGCTTCCAAAAAGATGGGCGATGAAGTGATCGGCGCGACGATCAACAAGACGGGCGCGTTCAAGTTCCGTGCCACGAAAGTTGGCAAGGATACTGCGCTCGCACAAATCGTCAAGATGGTCCAGGATGCACAGAATTCCAAGGCGCCAATTGCACGCCTGGCCGACACCATTTCCGGCTATTTCGTTCCCGTGGTGATGATCCTGGCTGTGTGGACATTTGTGTCTGGTTTGTTATCGGACCTCAACCGCAGCTCGTTTACGCGTTGGTGACCAGCGTGACGGTGCTGATTATTGCCTGTCCGTGTGCATTGGGGCTTGCCACGCCAATGAGCCTGATGGTTGGCATTGGTAAAGGCGCAGAAAATGGAATTCTGATCCGCTCCGGGGAAGCCCTACAAACCGCGCGTGCTTTGAATATTGTGGTGCTGGATAAAACAGGCACAATCACAAAGGGCAAACCCGAATTGACTGATATGGTACTTAGTGATCAGTCGTCAGTAACCACTGACCAGTTATTAAAGTTATCAGCTTCGGTGGAGAAGATCAGCGAACATCCATTGGCACAGGCGATTGTTGAAGCTGCGCAGGTGCGTAGGATGGAATTGGTGGAGGTCAAAGACTTTGACGCCATTCCTGGTCACGGCGTTTCCGCAAAGGTCGAGGGCCACAGTATTTTGATCGGCAATCTCAAGTTAATGAATCGTGAGAATATCGCGCTCGGTTCTCTCGAAGAAAGATCAAAGTCAATTGCCGATGATGGCAAGACTCCGATGTTTGTCGCGCTCGATGGCAAAGCTGCAGGTATCATCGCGGTGGCAGATACAGTCAAGGAAGATTCCGCCGAAGCCATCAAAGCCCTGCAGGGTTTGGGCATCGAGGTTGTGATGATCACCGGCGACAACCGCCGCACCGCCGAAGCGATCGCGCGCAAGGTAGGTATTACGCGTGTGCTGGCAGAAGTGCTGCCTGAGGATAAAGCGAACAATGTCCATCAGCTGCAAGCGGAAGGCAAGAAAGTAGCCATGGTTGGTGATGGCATCAATGACGCGCCCGCGCTGGCGCAAGCGGACGTCGGTCTTGCCATAGGCACGGGCACAGATGTTGCCATAGAAGCCTCGGACATTACACTGATCAAAGGCAGCCTCAAGGGCGTAGTAACAGCTATTGAGGTGAGCCGCGCGACAATGAAGAACATCTATCAAAACCTGGTTGGGGCGTTCATCTACAACGTTCTGGGCCTTCCCGTTGCGATGGGCCTGCTATTTCCGTTTTTAGGTCTGTTACTCAGTCCACTGATCGCAGGCGCGGCCATGGCATTCTCATCCGTAACTGTTGTCGGGAACGCCAATCGTCTGCGCGGTTTCAAACCCAGGTTTAGTGCAAAATAATGAACAAAAAAGGAGTACAACATGTCTGATCCGCAAATCTTTGTAATTCTTTCAGGGATCGTGCTGACCATCCTGATTGCATGGTATTTCTGGTTTGCCCCGAAAGCACAGACGCGCGCCGCCGTTAGTGAATCAGGAGCGCAGGAAGTAGCCGTGACAGTGAAAGGCGGATACACGCCCGATGTGATTGTCGTGCAAAAAGGTCGTCCGGTACGGTTGACATTCACGCGGCAAGAAGGTTCAGCCTGCTCGGAACAAGTATTGTTCCCCGATTTCAACAAGGACGCTGCGTTGCCCGAAGGGGAGCCAGTGACTCTGGAGTTCACGCCTGAGGAACCTGGTGAATTTGGTTTTCAGTGTCAGATGGGATGCTGCGCGGAAAGTTAATTGTGGAATAGGGATGTGGTGAACGGCCTACAATGAGAAGATCGCGAGTTCATTTTCTTTCCTATATGGCGGCTCTTGTCATCGGAGCCATATTATTTGCTACCTTTTGGAAGTGGATATTTGGTTCTGCTACCACCACCGTTGTTGCCGCTGGAATTGCTGGCATAGCAGTGGCCGTAATCATATTTTTGGTGTGGAATGAATTCATAAAGCCAAAGGATGATGATAGTTAATACATCACGATAGCTAAATATAACTTTTGGAGCTGCGCACGGAAGGAAATAAAGAAGCCGTATTGAATTCCCAAAATGACATTCGTCATAGGCCATTTGGCTTATGACTCATGCCGCCATTTCACGCTGTCTCCGATTTTATGCAGGTATTATCATTCGATATGTAATGACGCCTGCACTCCCTGGCACTGACCGCCACTATAGTCCCCGAAGCAAAGCGGAGTGGGAGGGCAAGTGTAAATTTATGGATAAATCAGGTCATATTTCATCAAATAGCGTGGCATTTGTCACTGTCTTGCCACCTGCTCCATTTCTATGATCACCAGTATCGGACACGGAAAACTCAATGAAAATTTCCCGCAAACTCCTTTTCACTCTACTAATCGGTTTGATCATGTTAGCTGGCCTGCCCGCATGTTCAACACCCTCCGAAGCAAGTGATGCTCATCTGAGCATAGCTTCCATGGATCAAATGCCAGCAGAAGTACAATCTGCGCCCGTGATCGTGCAGGAAGCCTATCAGTTCAATGTTGCCAACCCTGATGTGATGAAGAATATTCCTTGTTATTGCGGCTGTGGAAATATCGGTCATACATCAAATTACGCCTGTTATGTTTCTCAGGTCGATGAGAAGGGTGAGATCACTTTCGATAATCACGCGCTCGGCTGTTCCATCTGCGTGGATATCACCCAAGACGTCATGCGTATGTTGAAAGATGGGAAAAGCCCGGAAGAAGCCAGAGCCTACATCGATGCGACCTATTCAAAATACGGCCCGTCGAATATTCCCTAAGAATGCACCCTCGTTTATCTCTTCTCCTCCTGGTAATGGCTGGATTGGCAGTGGCTTTCGCTCCACTGCCAGTCCAGCCCATTAGACCTCAGGAACGAACCTTCCAGATCGAAGCACGACAATTTGCGTATTCTCCCTCTGAACTTAATGTAAATCCTGGCGACACCATCACGATCCGGCTTATCAGCACGGATGTGGTTCATGGCTTGTATGTCGATGGTTATGACGTCTCGGTGGAGGCCGACCCAGGCCAAACAGCAACCCTGACGTTCACAGCGACCAAGCCGGGTTCCTTCCGATTTCGATGCAATATCACCTGCGGTGCGATGCACCCATTCATGATCGGAAAGTTGACAGTCGGAGCCAATGATTGGCTTTTTCGCTCTGCTGGCTTAGCGATGGTAGCGGTATTAGGCATTGTTATATTGGTAAAGCGCAGCTGACTTATGGCAAAGATTGAACTCACCCGTAACACGTCTATCAAGAACGCGCTAATCAGTCGCTATCCCCAACTGGCAGTATTTGTAGTTATGCTCATGGGGTATATCTTTGCCATCCTGGCAGGGCTAGTTGGTACTCCTGTGGGAAGCCATAACTTTATCATTGTATTTGTGTGGATTGCGTGGTGGGCGATTCTCATTCTGGTTGCGGTTCCGTTCTTTGGACGAGGATGGTGTGCAGTCTGCCCAATTCCGCTTCCCGGCGAGTGGCTTCAGCGCGGCGCAGTTTTGAATCCACCAGAGAAAAAACCAAAGTGGTTCAATTTGCGCTGGCCCAAAGCATTGCGAAATATCTGGCTGCAAAATATTTCCTTTCTGCTGCTGGCTCTATTTAGCAGTGTCCTTCTCACGACACCGAACATTACAGGAATTGTTTTAGCAGGAATGTTATTTGCAGCTATTGGCTTGAGCACCATATTCGAGCGCCGCGCTTTCTGTCGCTACTTATGTCCCGTTGGTGGCTTCATTGGTCTTTACTCGCAGACCGCCCCGATTGAATTGCGGATCAAAGACAAGCAGGTTTGTGCTACGTGTGAAGGCAAACCCTGCTATAACGGCTCGACAAATGGATACGGCTGTCCATGGGATGTCTTCCCTGGTGGACTCACAAAAAACACCTATTGCGGACTGTGTATGGAATGTCTCCGTACCTGCCCGCACGATAACATTGCGGTCAACATGCGTCCTTTCTCTGCTGATCTTGCCAAACCATCCACGCGAATGGATGAAGCCTTCAAGGCCTTCATTATGCTTGGCTCAGCAATGATCTATGCAGGCGTCCTGCTTGGTCCATGGGGCGTGCTCAAGGACGCTGCATATAACGTCGGTACGAGCGCGTGGTTTATTTACGCTGCTGTTTTTCTTTCGATCATCTTTCTCGTAATGCCATCGTTCTTTGCGCTTTGCGTCACCCGCTTCGAGAACCTCAACATTTTCAAAAAGCGTTTTGCAACGCTCTCTGCTGCCCTGATCCCCCTGGGCTTAATGTTCTGGGTGGCATTCAGTTTATCATTTGTCCTTACGAATGCAAGTTACATCCTTGCTTCGCTTTCTGATCCGCTTGGTCTTGGCTGGAATCTTTTCGGCACCGCACAGACAACATGGCAACCTATGCTGACAACCATCCTTGCGCCGGGACAAACGCTCGCGCTCGTCGGCGGGTTGATTTGGTCCGCGCGCACGGCGCAAAAGGCCGCCAACGAAGCGAAGGTATCCGCCATCCCTGTGATCGGATATTGTTTAATCGTCACAGCAGTAATGCTTTGGTTATTACTTTAGCATGTTAGAAGCGTATAGTACTCAATCCTATGAAACGCTCTGAACTTCTCTCACGCATTTTGATCACAGCAGGAATGCTGCTTGCCGTTGGAACTCCGCTGTTCTTTTGGACGCAGACTCCGCTGATCCACGCGCGCATGGCGGAGAACGGCGGCTGGAATCCTGATGTCATTCAAGCAGAGGTTGGCAATCCGCTTCATTTGCGTCTGACATCAGACGATGTCATGCACGGTTTTTCTGTGGGTCAAATGAAGATGGACGCGGTGGATGTGGAACCTGGCAAAGTTACCGATGTCACTTTGACCTTTGACAAGCCGGGCATCTACACATTCTTCTGCACCCGCTGGTGTGGGGTCAACCACTGGCGGATGCGCGGTACGATTGAAGTCAGCGGCCCAGGAGCGAATCCTGAACCTGCCCCCACCATTCCTTTGTATGTGACTCTCGGCTTTGATCTTGATGCGCCGCATGAGTCGCCAGTTATTCCCAGCAATCAGCCCTCAGCAGTCAGAGGTCAGCAGCTAGCAACCAATTTGGAAATGTCCAAGTTTAGTAATCCAGATTTCTACCGCACGAATTCCCCTTATCAGTTATTTGAAGCTTTGAGTTCAACGAACCTAAGCGATCTTGAAAAATGGGATGTGGTCAGTTACATTTGGCAATCCAACACCACACCCAAAGCGCTTACTAATGGCAGAGACCTCTACGCCCAAAATTGTGCAGCCTGTCATGGAGAAAATGGCGGAGGTGACGGCGTGTTTGCAGATGATCTTGCGAAAGCCGGAGAAGCATCCATGGAGTCCATGACGGGCGCCACGGATATGTTGATGCAAACACCTGTCGATTTCACAGACTCCAAGCGAATATTAGGCGCCGCACCTGCACTGCTACAAGGCAAAATTCTGCGCGGTGGCATGGGTACAGGCATGCCGATGTGGGGTTCAATCTTTACTGAAGAACAGATCTGGGATCTGGTCGCGTATCTCTATTCATTCCAGTTTGATTATCAAGGAGAGGCTCAGTGAGTAAAAAGAGTAAAAAATACCAAAAGCAAAAACAAAGGAAGAATTTCCCCTGGCTGTTCGTGGCGCTGGGTGGTGTACTGTTAATTGCCGCAGCGTTTCTATTTGCCAATAGAAATGAGGGAGATAACGGCGGGACACCTGCTATCAACGTCGATCAGAAGCAAATTGATTACGGATATGTCAAGTATGGCGAGACCCGATCATTCGCGGTCAAAGTGACCAACACCGGCGATGGAACGTTGCGATTCAAAGAAGACCCCTATATTGAAATTGTGGAGGGATGCTGACCTCCTGAACTAACCATCGGTTCGATGGTACTCAAACCAGGTGAAAGCACCACTGTTGAATCCAGTCCATTCATGATGCACGAAGGCATGGATGGCCCACACAACTTTGCCGTCCATCTCAAGACGAATGATCCAAACAATCCCGATCTGGTGGTCAGTGTAGTGTCAGACTGGGGACCTTAACGCTCACGCGAAAAGATAATCACAGGGACGGAAAATACCCGTCCCTGTGATTATTATCTTGCCATCAGTTTTGGATGGACGAAGGTGAAATACCTCCGTCAGGCGTCCACGTTGACTCCCCTTACTGCCCACACAAACCTGGAATGGCGCTCCCAATTCAGAGTGCTTCGATATTGTTGGCAGGAACTTTTTCAGTGGAACAAAAAATGCGTTCTGTCGTCCCTCCAATAAAACAAAATTCACCAAGTTAAGTTTATCGGTAAAAAGGAGCAAACGAAATGAAACGCAATCTCTTTTCAATTGTGATCGTGTTGATGGTTCTCTTGTTGGGTTTGGCGTGCTCGCCACAAGGGACTTCAGCGCCTGAGGCTTCTGCGACACCCAACGCCGCCGTACAAGGCGGCGAGGTGGAAGATCAAACTAGCCTAATTGATGCTTTACGCGCTGGTGGCGCCAAGGTGGAACTCGGTGACACAGTCGAGCAAGCCTTCTTCACCGTGGCAGGACAGATTCTGAAGGTCAATGGCAAGGATGTGCAGGTCTTTGAATATGAATCACCGGAAAAGATGGAAGTCGATGCGGCTCAGGTCGCACCCGATGGTGGTTCTATTGGTACAAGTATGGTTACCTGGGTAGAGCCACCGCACTTCTTCAAGTCTGGTCGTGTGCTTGTTCTATATGTTGGTGAGGATAAAGC
>JANMSY010000279.1:0-9799 GCA_031389865.1 Anaerolineales bacterium
CCACCCAGGGCATTGAAGCGCAAACGCTTGCCAACCTATACCAGGCGCTCGAAGCCGACCTGACAGTGATCCCCGTGATCAACAAAATTGACCTCCCGTCCGCCCGTCCCGATGAAGTAGCGGAGGATGTGGGCGCGTTGCTTGGCATTGACCCGCTGGATGTGATTCAGGTTTCTGCAAAAGAGGGCCTGAATGTGGAACTGATCCTCGAAGCCATCGTCACGCGCATCCCACCGCCGAAGGACGCCGATGATGTACCTCTACGCGCCCTCATCTTCGATTCGCATTACGATTCCTATAAGGGAGTGATTGCGTATGTCCGTATTGTCGAGGGATCGCTCAAATCCACCGATGTGCTGCGTATGTTCGCAACCCGGGTGGATATGCGTCCTGTGGAGATCGGAATCTTTGCCCCGGGCATGAAACCCGTCCAGGCGTTGGGATCAGGGGAAGTGGGCTACATCGCCACCGGATTCAAGACTGTGCATGAGTGCCGCGTCGGAGATACGATCACGCGCGCAGCGGCTCCCGCTCTGGAACCTCTGCCTGGGTACCGCAATCCCAAACCGATGGTCTTCGCTGGCATCTATCCCGTCGAAGCAGACGATTATTCCAATTTGCGTGAGTCGCTCGATAAACTTCAGCTCAACGACGCGTCGCTGACCTTCCAACCCGAAACATCGCAGGCGTTGGGGTTTGGTTTCCGCGCCGGTTTTCTCGGCCTGTTCCACATGGAGATTATTCAGGAACGCATCGAACGCGAATATGACCTTAACGTTCTTTTCACTGCGCCATCTGTGGAATACGAAGTCGTGATGATGGATGGCACCACGATGCCGGTCGATTCACCTGCAGAACTGCCCGATGAATCCAAGGTCGTGGAGATCCGCGAACCGTGGATGAACATCGAGATCATCACGCCCACCGAGTATTATGGCCCGATCATGGACCTGGTCACAAAACGGCGCGGCATCTTCAAGCAACAGGAATATCCCGCTCCGCACCGCGTGCAGCTGGATTATGAGATACCGCTTTCAGAGATTATCATTGCTTTCTTCGACGACCTAAAGTCGCGCACCAAAGGCTATGCCTCGCTCGATTATCAGTTCCTTGAGTATCGCCGCGATGATTTGCAGAAGCTCGAGATCCTCGTCAATGGCGAGCCCGTGGATGCGCTGGCGACAATCGTCCACAAGAAGGACGCGTTCCACAAGGGCCAGCGGCTCATCACCCGACTCAAGGAACTGATCCCGCGTCAACTATATGATGTCGCATCCAGGCCGCGGCAGGCGGACGCGTCATCTCGCGTGCCAACGTTAAAGCGACGCGCAAGGATGTGCTGGCAAAGTGTTACGGCGGCGACATCACCCGCAAGAAAAAATTGCTCGAGAAGCAGAAAAAGGGCAAGAAGCGCTTGAAGATGGTGGGGAATGTTGAAATCCCACAGGATGCATTCATGGCTGTGTTGAAATTGGAAGAGGAATAATTATCAACCACAACCCCAAAAGGCGGGGGCAGGCGGGTCGCCAGGGATCACGAAGGTTTTAAATTCTTTGTGTACTTTTATGCTCTTTGTGGTGGAAGAAGGAATCGTTCTACTATGAAAGATGTAAAACGATGGCTGCCCGGGGCAGTTGTCAGTATCTTATTGATCGCTGCAATATTATATTTTGTTGACCTGCGCGCCATGCTCGCTGCCATTCGCAACGCGAACTATCCCCTGCTGTTGGTCGCATTTGCGATCGGTTTTTTATGGCTGATCGTGCGTGCTCAGGTGTGGCGGACACTCCTGCGCAACCGCGCTTCCTTCAGCGATGTATTCTGGACAATCGGCGAAGGCTATTTGCTCAACAATTTCCTCCCATTCAGGCTCGGTGAGGTGGGACGTGCCTTCCTACTCAGCCGCAAATCTGACATGCAGTTCATGGAGATCCTGCCAACCATTGTCATCGAGCGGACGATGGACCTGGGATATTCCGCAATCATATTACTGGCAGCTTTGCCGTTTGTTGTAGGTGCGGAAGGAACGGAACAGGTCGGCATCATCGTTGGAGCAATTGTATTGTCAGGTTTCGTGCTGCTTTATCTATTGGCCCGCAGCAATCAGTGGGCGCTGGATCTGTTCCATAAATTAAGCGCGCGCTGGCCGTCGCTGCAGAAGCATGGCGGAAGTTTCCTTGAATCATTTTTTGCTGGCCTGAGTGTATTGACCGATGGCTGGTTGTTTGTCCGTTTTCTCTTCTGGATGACATTGAATTGGGCGGTTGCAATTGTCTCGTATTACCTGATCATCCGTGCATTCTTCCCGCAGGCGCAACTATTCTGGGGCATGTTTGGGTTGGGAGCTGCGGCATTCGGCGGCGCGATCCCCTCCTTACCGGGAGCAGTTGGCACCTTTGAAGGAGCGTTCGGCGGAGCCATCACATTGCTGGCGGGAGAGGAATTTGCCTCCACTGCATTGGCGGTCGCGCTGACGGGACGTCTTTATAACTATATCAACAGTGGCGTGATCGGCGGCATTGGGCTCCTGCGGGAAGGCCAGACGCTATCCGGGGTCTATGAGCAGTTGAAGAATTTTAGATCGAAGGAAAGTGTTGGAAATACCAAATAGCACATGTTCCCTCTGTACGATACTGTTCGTTCCCTAAAATTTCCTTTCGTCAATCTGACATTGATCGTTGCCAACGTCCTGGCATTCGTGTATGAAATACAAATGGAGTCTTCCGCGCTTGAAGGATTTATTTTTACGTGGGGGCTGATCCCACGACATTTTTTAAGTGATCCCTCCTCTGGATGGACAAATATCCTTACATCCATGTTCCTGCATGGAGGCTGGTTCCACATCATCAACAATATGTGGGTGCTGTTTATTTTCGGTGATAACGTGGAAGCGCGCATGGGCAGCATCCGCTATTTGATCTTTTACCTGCTCGCGGGTACAGCGGCTGGGCTGCTGCAAACAACCATCCTGCCATTCAGTGATAAGCCGATGATCGGTGCGAGCGGTGCTGTTGCCGGGGTGCTGGGCGCGTACTTGATTCTGTTTCCCCGCTCGCGCATTGCAAGTATCGTACCCCTCTTTTTTATCTTTACATTGATCGAGATCCCTGCGTTCATCTTTCTTCTTTTTTGGTTCGCGTCACAATTATACTCAGGGTTGTTTGCGGTCCAGGGCGGCGGGGGCAGCGGCATTGCCTGGTGGGCACACATTGGCGGATTTATTTTTGGCGTGGTTATGGTATCTTTCTTTGCAATCAAACGAACAGCGGCCCACAGGGTCTGACAGAGGAGACAAAAATGACTCGACAGTATCTTGTTACCGGCGGTGCTGGATTCATTGGCTCGAACTACGTCCACAGGCTGGTCCAACGCGGCGAGAAGGTGACCGTGTACGACAATTTGTCGCGCGGCGGGTCTCGGCGCAATCTCGATTGGTTAAAGGAAACCTTCGGCGACGGAGCCTTTAACATGATCGCTGGCGATACACGCGATGCGGCCCTTTTGACAGACGCAGCCCGTGACGCCGATGTAATCATGCATCTGGCCGGACAGGTTGCTGTCACCACATCGGTTACAGATCCACGAGATGATTTTGAGTCGAATGCGTTGGGCACATTCAACGCGCTCGAAGCTGCGCGCCATTCGGAGCGGAATCCCATTTTTATTTATTCCTCGACCAACAAGGTATATGGCGGCATGGAGGATGTTGAACTGGTCGAGGACGCGACACGCTGGCGCTACAAGGATCTGGTCAATGGCTGCCCGGAATCGCAGCCGCTTGATTTCCATTCCCCGTATGGTTGCAGCAAGGGGACAGGTGACCAATATGTGCGCGATTACTCGCGTATCTATGGCTTGCGCTCCGTGGTGTTTCGCCAGAGCTGTATTTATGGGCCGCGTCAGTTCGGTGTGGAAGATCAGGGTTGGGTTGCCTGGTTTATCATTGCAGCGGTGACAGGACGTCCCATGACAGTGTTTGGGGATGGCAAACAGGTGCGTGATATTTTGAACGTGGACGATCTGATGAACGCATATGATGCGGCAGTCGAAAAAATAGACATCGCGTCGGGCAGGGTGTACAACATGGGCGGCGGACCGCGGAACGTCATGTCTGTGTGGGCGGAGTTTGGTCCCATCCTTGAAAGGCTGCTTGAAGAGAAAATCGAAGTCGGGCATGGCGACTGGCGCCCAGGCGACCAGCGCGTCTTCTATGCCGATATTAGCAAGGCTGAACAGGAATTAGGCTGGACGCCGAAGATCGGCGTAGAGGAAGGAATTCGCAGATTATTTAATTGGGTCAAGGAGAACAGGGATTTATTCTAAGTCTTACATCAGCCAAATCATCCTGCAGAACTCTGCGGGATGATTTTTCAGCAGAAGGCAATCAAATGTATCGCCGCCTGTAAAGCAGGGATAGGACAAGTGCACCGAATAAGCCCAGGAACATATCCAGCAGTGTGTCGCCAAGCCCACGCACCATGTGTGTTCCCAGGAAATAATCCAGTATGTTTTCGTAAAATTCCCAGAGGATCGTGGTTGTCCCGGTGGCGGTAAGGGCAAGCAGGACCTGAATGGGGAGAGGAATTCCGCCCAGGATTTTTTGCGAGTTATGAATAGCGGAACGAAATAAATAGGTGATTGCAACACCTCCCATGAAATGGGTTGGGATATCGAGCGGGGGATAAAGATCGTAAAGATGAAAGGCGAGGCCAAGCAAATAGAAACTGAATACAGCCACAGGAGCCCACGCCGATTCACGCAGGGTGACCAGGATCCAATTCACCACTTGTTGTTTAATATTCATTGTGTTTGTTGTCATGACGAGAAGTATTCCTTCTGCATTGTTTTCTATACTTTGATTTCCACCTTCGTTCCAACATAGCCATAGGCCAATTCCTTATCAGGCAGGACGCTTGGCGTTGTCCAGCGGTAGAGCCATTTGGCGGCCTGGGGTGTCAGGTTAATGCACCCATGACTGCGCGGACGTCCGAAGTCATTGTGCCAATAGGTGCCGTGAAAAGAGATGCCGCTTTTGGTGATGTAGAGAACCCATGGGACGCCGGGCAGGTCAAATCCGCTGGCGGCGATGTCGCCCCCGGCCATATGTCGTGTGGGACGCTTGTGGAATGTAACGAAATTTCCACCGGGTGTTGTGTATGTTCCGCTTTGGAGGCGCCCGCCTGTGGACGCGAGTGTGGCAAAGACAAGGTTGTTGTATTCATAGGCCACGACCAGTTGATCGTTCAAGCGGACTTCGACGCGTTTCTCCTTGTCCGGAACATTTTGAGATAACGGAGTCAGCTCCGAGCCGGGTAGGAGGCGGATGTGTTCTGCAGGGACAAAGTAGGATTGCTCGAGTTTGTCATCCAGCAGGGAATACCATTTGCTTCCATCCAGAGGATGAATTGCGCTGGCTTTGACCCAATGGACTGATTCGTAGTACAGTCGGTACACAACCTCAGTATTGGAATCGGGTTCGAGGTGTGCATCGCTAAACGGCACGCTGACCTGGCCCAGAGTCCCTTTCAGCGAAATGGTCTGCGGTTCATTCAGGATCGTACGCACTGGCTGGATGCTTCCCGAATAGACGTAGCCACCCTCTTCCACCTCATACCATATTCGATTATGTGCAGACTCGTCATCGCTGACGGTGGAATTTTTTATAGGGATGACAAGGTCATGCCAGTATAGTTTTTTGCGGGTGGATTTGAAATCAGGGCCTTCGTAGGACCAGACTGTGCGTTCCGTGACGCGCCCCTGCAGGTTGGCGAAATCGTCCTGCCGAGGATCGGTCAGTGAAATGTTTGGCAGCAGCATTCCCATCAAGCCATAGCTGCTTAGTTTAAGAAAATCACGCCGCGAAAGATCAGGCTTGCTCATGATGCAGCCCACTGCACATGGCAGGTAGTGAGTGGTTTATCTTGTGCTCGACTACGCTAATAATGCACATTCACCAGTGTGCCTACCGATGCCCAGTTGTACAGCCAGGCAGCTTCCTCTGTCCTAAGGTTTACGCATCCGTGACTCATTGGCGTGCCAAAGTTGTTGTGCCAGTATGTGCCATGCAATCCATAGCCTTTATAAAAGTACATGATATAGGGGACATCAGGCAGGTAGTAACCGGGGCCGGACATTTTCGACGAGCGATATTTTACATAAATTTTGTATTGACCTGTGACAGTGGGAGTGAGCCACGTCCCCGTGGAAACGACGAATGAATTCACAACTACATCGCCCTCATAGGCATACACGCTTTGATTGGTAAGATCAACATCGATCCAGCGAACTCCATCTCCACTGCTCGCGATATCTGGCAGCGGAGCGGATGGTTTCGGCGCGACGTACTCACTGGTCGGTGTATCGTCGACGATTTCCATGACCATGGCGCCAGGTGTTTCCGTCGCTTCGGGTGCGTATGTAGGCTCTTCGCCTGGGACTTCCGTGGGAGCCCGGGTGGATTCAGCAGTAGGTTTGATTTTCTTTGTGAGAACAGCTGTTGCTTCGGGCAAAGCCGTCAGTGTGTCCTCAACCTGCTGCGCGAATGCGCTTGCTTCGATGGGCGTCACGGATACTTTTGGGACCACGACAGACGCCCAAAGATCCTCCTGTGTGGGTGCAGCTGTCAGGTTCAAAATGGACGCAAACGCGGGATGCGTCACGGCCGAGTACCCCGCGAAGGCAAGCACTGCACAAGTTAATAACCCCAAAAATAAAGCCGCGAAGATTAATTTCCGATTCCTGGATTTTGCCGCTGGTTGAAACTCTTCCGGCTTCGATTCGAAATTCGGCGCCGCCACAACCGTTTCTCCCGAAGCCTCAACCTGATCCAATTGTCCCGTTGCCCATTCCACGCCTCTGCGTGCGCGCGTGCTCGACGGGTTGATCTCCAATGCCTTCTGCGCGTACGCCAATGCATCCTGCGGATTGGGATCGGATGCAGCCAGGACCAGCCAAGCATCCTCCATCTCTGGCGCAAGCGAAACGGCCTGTTCCGCCATCTTCCACGCCGATGCTTTTTCTCCGCGCCGCATTGCTGCGCGCGCTTCTACAATGAGTTCATGAGCCTTGATGAAGTTCGTGTCCATAGGATTACCCTTAATGAATGCTATTAATTATGCTGACAAAAGAATTTACCATTGAATTTCCACCGGCGTTCCGATCTCCACCCAGTCGTACAATACCTGCGCTTCGTATGTTCCCAATACTACACAGCCATACGAGACGGGTCTTCCCAACAAACCCGCCCATAGTGTGCTGCCATTCGGCATGATGGGCAGTGCATGGATGCCATTCTCCAACCCGCCGGACCAATAGATGCCGAGCCAGCTTGGCATCCAGATATTCCATGTGGAACCGTATGCACTGGGGATTTTGCTCTGTATGGCAAAAGTGCCAATGCGCGTGGCGTTATTCATCCCCGTGGAGGCGACAAAACTGTACATGAGGGCATCGCCTTCATAAACGTACATATGCTGTTCCGAGATATCCACCAGGATGTATTTTGATCCACCGTACGATGAGCCACGTACCACCTGTTGTTCCGCCGCGTAGGTGGGAACCGCCGTATCGTTGACGATCTCCATAACCATTTGTCCGGGCGTTTCGGTGGCTTGCGGTGTAGGCAACGGTATATCGGTGGGAGGCAGTGGGGGCGTGGCTGTGTATGTTGGCTTTGGAAGAGCAGCATAGGCCCACAGGTTTTCCTGGGTGGGTGTGGCTGTGTTAAAGATCGCAGCACTGCCTGGGGATATGGCCAAAAAGAATAGGGCAAATCCAACACCCGTGAATAACGGAATCAGCCACAGGATTGCTGCGGAGCGGAGACGGGAGATTCCATTCGCGGGTGATGATCTCATGGGATCAAATTTGGGATGGCTGTGGGTTCGATGTTCTCGTTATTTGCAAAACACAAAATGCCTTCGACCACGCCCGCAGCAACAAGGTCCGTCCGTTTGGTGAGTATTTCACGATCAAGGTTAAGAAATCCTGTTTCGATAATGGCGGCAACTGTGCTTGGGTCGATTTCGCGAAAAGCATGATACTCGCGCATGTCGCCCGTAATGCTGCCGGCGTGGAAGGTCATATCTGTGAGACGCTCGTACCGATCCACCAGGCACGCAGTCAGGCGGTTGGCACGGTTCAGGTCATTCGTGTTGAGCGCCGCGGCAACTTTGAAGCCCGTGGCTTGATCGTTGATATATTCACATGAATCGTTGTGGATGGAAACAATGGCAAGCGCGCGATACCCATTCAGGCGCGAATCGAATTCACGCAGAAGATCAACCTGATACCCCTGTTGTGTTAATTGCTGTTGGACGATCGCTGCGATCTCGAGATTGAGATCTGCTTCCGTCAGTGTGACGTTACCGTTGCCGTCGTAACATACGGCGCCAGCATCGTTGCCCGAATGTCCTGCTACAATGCCGATACGCAACTGTGGCTGTGAGACGGGCGGCGCTCCCTCCGGGGAACGAGGTGTGAGTATGATGCTCAAACGGTCATAGAAATTCCCCGCAACCAAACCACGCGATGGCAGCGCTGTAAAGAGCGTTGCCATAAGGATGGCAATGCCAAGTGTGGCTTGCACTGCGCGCAGTGGACGCACACGTCGCGAGGGGCGGGAGGATGTCGACGCCATGTCTCTTGCGCATAATATTACCTTTTAAAATGTTTACTTGCAAGGGAAAACCATGGTTTTAGACAATGGAATATGACCGTGTTGCACATCTGTGTAGTAAACCGTTTGTAAGAAATGTATACACTCTCGATTTTTTGTCTTGACGCACCCATGCCTCGCCGTTATGATGAATTTCACTGGAGAAAAAATGACTCTTGACCCCGAACAACTCCGCCGTGCCATGCGTGCGTGGACCACAGGCGTGGCGGTCGTTACAGCCCTGCATGATGGTAAACGATATGGAATGACAGTCAATTCCTTCACTTCCATTTCGCTCGACCCGCCTTTGGTCTCGGTTGCGCTGAGACAATTGACCCATACTCATGAATTGGTTGTAAAGTCCAATGAATTTTCTGTAACAATCCTTTCCTCAGACCAAAAGGAACTCTCAAATCGTTTTGCGGGGAAACTGCCGAATATCGGGGATCGGTTTGACGGTTTGCAAACGGAGACTCTTTCGATCGGCGCGCCCCTGATCAAAGGCGGCATGGCATATTTCAACTGCCGCGTAATGCAGAGCATGCCGATCGGCGAGAATACACTTTTTGTAGCCGAGGTGATTGCAGCACGTGGCGGAGGGGAGGGCGAGCCACTGGTGTATCATAACCGTGTGTATTGGAAGTTGATTCCACCTCCACTCTAAGCGGCTGGAGTCTGACCCGGGACGAGTGGTGAAATAGGGCAGAATTATGCAAGACAAACTTACTCTTGAAGAACGAAACGTATTGCTCCGCCTGGCGCGCGAGGCGTTGGAACGCGGGGTAAAAGGTGGTGAACTGCCGCCTTTGGATGTCTCGTTCCTGACGCCGCGGTTGCGCGAGAACGGCGCGTCCTTTGTCACATTGACCCTGCATGGAAAATTGCGTGGCTGCATTGGCGCGCTGGAGCCATATCAACCGCTTGCAGAGGATGTACGTGAGCATGCTGTAGCTGCCGCTCTCGAGGATCCGCGCTTTCCCCCGCTGAGTGAACGCGAATTGAACGGAGTCCAGCTCGAGGTCTCGCGCCTGACGCGTCCCATTCCACTTGACTATAAAGATGCGAATGATCTGCTATCCAAACTGCGCCCGAACGTCGACGGAGTAATTGTTCGCGATGGGTCGCAGCGCACCACATTCCTTC
>JANMSY010000317.1:0-4906 GCA_031389865.1 Anaerolineales bacterium
ATTTTGCCTGATGAAAAGGAGATTGCTTCACCGCCAAAGAACAAAAGCGGCGGTTCGCAACGACATATCCAGAAAGATCATTGAATTTTAGGATAGATTATAAATGCAAATTTGCGAAAGACAAAATTTCACGTGAACGCTGATTTCGCTTTTCGATCAGCATACATCAGACTTCACGCTTGCACCGCTTCGGGCCACCAGCCGTTGGGACGAGACGGCCCTGCATCCAAATTTATTCTGCAAGCGTGATCTTCCCGGACCTGAAGAAGTATCCGGGCTCGACGCTGATCTGGTTTGCGAAGTGAATGCTCAGTAATTGAAGCGGGATGATCTCCATCAGTGGCTGTCCAATAGCTGGGACACCCGGCAGCTCAATTTGCCATTCACTTTCTTCAGGACCGATCCAAAAGGCGTTTACCTGGTAGCCGCGCAGATCATTGAGCAGGCGTTCATTTAAATTTCGCGTTTCCTGCGGGCCTGCAAAAAGCAATGCTGTCAGGTCAGGTGTTGCCAGTTCCAGCGGACCGTGACGAAATTCACCTGCCTGGAAGGGCGTTGCCAGATATTTAGCTGCCTCAGCCAGAATGAGCGCGCCGGCATATGTTGCGGCGAGTGAAGAACCACGTCCCAAAATTACGAGGCGTCTGGGGAAGCCAAGGGCTTTGCCGATCTGCTCGACACGACCCTCCCAATCTGCAAGATAGGATTCCATTGCGGACGCAGTTTGCATGAGTTCGTCGCATGCCGCGTCAATGTCTTTGCCCAGCAAGGCCAGGGTGGCAAGCTGTCCGATACCGAGGGTGTTAACATAGGTGCGCGTCGAAACGGTCTTCTCAATTTCCGCATGGATCTGAACATGATATTGGGCTGCTTTTGCAAGCGGACTTTCCGAGTCATTCACAGTGGCGAGCAAGACCGCAGGTTTTTGCAGCCGCTCAAAGTCCAGGGCGGAGACTATCTCAGCAGATTTGCCTGATTGTGAAAATATCCAAAGCAGCGTTTTCGAGGTGATCAAATTCGGGGTGTGATGGATCAGTTCAGCGGTATCCACCCACAGCGCGGGAAGTCCCGCATT
Source organism: Anaerolineales bacterium (assembly GCA_031389865.1). Lineage (GTDB taxonomy): Bacteria > Chloroflexota > Anaerolineae > Anaerolineales > Villigracilaceae > Defluviilinea. The sequence continues at coordinate 1,076 of JANMSY010000317.1, forward strand.
TGCGAGTGTCAACCACACGGGATAAGATGCATACAGCGATCCGCCCATGCCTGTGATGAGGATCCGGTCGAAGTCATTGTTGCGAATGGCTTTGGCCAGCGGTGCAAGCGGTGCCGCGTCAAATTTTTTGAGCGCGTTTTTCAACGAATCGGGCTGGCTGAGAATATCAAGGATGTAGGGAATGTTGGTCATATAGCCTCATGGAGAATCATATAGGCGCCGCCATACAAGCCTGCATAATAACCCAGTTTCGCAGGCAGGGTATGAACACGATCAAACGGCACCATTGGGTTGGGAGTTTTAAGTGCTTCCTCAAGTGTCGGTAGGAACAGGTCTGCACTTTTCATCACACCGCCACTTAGGACGAGCACGTCGGGAACAAAAAGGGAAATGATGTTGATAATACCCAGGCTAAAATCGCGCGCAGCCTTTTGCATGATCGCGAGAGCTGCCGGGTTGCCTGCGCGTGCGGCTTCTGCGATGACACTCGCATCGAGTTGACCTGGATCGCCAAATGCAGTCAGTTGCTCATGATTCATTGCAATTCGCGCGGCGCTTGTAATTGCCGTGCCGGAAATCAGGCTCTCCCAACACCCTCGATGACCGCAATAACATTCGGGACCTTGCGGATCAATGAGTTGATGCCCGCCTTCGGGATGTGAGCCATCCACGCCGCGATAGATTTTCCCATCGACAATTAAGGATGTGCCCACACCCGTCCCGACTGTGACTGCGTACAGTCGTTTCGCTTCGCGCCCCGCGCCCTGCCAGTATTCGCCAAGCGCGGCGGCATCTGCATCGTTTTCAAGCCGTACGGGGATGTTGAATGTTTTATTGAGTCTTTCGACGATCGGAACGTTGCGCCAGCCTTCGAGCGTGTATGGGTTATTAATGAGGCCGTTGACTGTATCGAGTGGACCCGTACAGCCGATGCCGATACCCAACAGGGATGAGGAATTAACGGAATCAAGCGCTTTCTGAATCAGCTGCTCGATTAAGCGGAGCCCATCATCGGGTCCGATGGAGGCGAGGCTCGCTTCCCGCTGGCCGAGGAGCTTCCCATCCAAATCAAACGCTCCCACTCGGACAAGAGTCCCACCGATATCCATGCCTATGGCAACGTGCTGGCTCATCCTTTCACTGCCCCTGCTGTTAAACCGCTGACGATGTAGCGCTGGAAGATGAGGGAAAGGAGCACAGGAGGAATTGCGGCTAACACGCCGCCCGTCATCATTCCGCCAACATCTACAACGTAGCGACCTGTAAATTCAGCAATGGCGACGGGAACGGTTTTCGCGCTGACGGTGCTGGTGAGGATGAGTGCAAAGAAAAATTCATCCCAGGCTGTGAGGAACACAAAGAGTCCTGTGGACACCAGGCCCGGTGCAGAGATCGGCAGGATGATCCTCCAAAGGGTTTCGACGCGATTACAGCCATCAATACGCGCCGCGTCTTCCAGTTCGACAGGGATGGTATCGAAGAACGCCGCCATCAGCCAGATGGCAAAGGGCAGTGCGAAACTCAGATAGGTGATGATGAGGATGACAGGCGAATTGAATAATCCGAAGCGCGTGGCGAAAAGATAGAGTGGAATGACGAGCGAAATTTCGGGAATCATGCGCGTGCCCAGAATGCCGATGAGCAGGGTTTTGCGAAATGGGAAATGCAGACGAATGAGGGCATAGGCGGCGAGCGAGCCAAAAACCAGCGCGATGACGGTGACCGAGGATGCGACCATCAGGGAATTCCACAAGGTGATGCGGAAAGTCTTGGCAACTTCAGATGTGCCTTGTGAGGGGGAAAGGATGTTAATGTAGTTCTGCAGCGTGGGATTCTGCGGAATCCAATGGATGGGCGTTGACAGCAATTCTGCACGCGTGGAGATGCTGGAGATGACCAGCCATGCCACCGGGACGTAGATAAAAAGCAAAGCGAGCAGTACCAAAATCGAAAGAACGATGACGCGGAGTTTCTTTTTCAAAGTTTTTCCTCCGGACGATATAACATGCGGATATAAAGGAATGCCAGGCCAAGAGTAAAGATCGAGATGAGGAATGAGAGCGCAGAGCCGCGACCGGCATGTCCAAAACTGAACATCTCAAGGTAGGTTAGGAAGGAGATCGTCACAGTGCCATTCGCCGGGCCGCCATTGGTAATGACGTAGATAATGTCAAATGCGCGGAAGGCTTCTACAGTGCGAATGATCAACGCCACGAGGATCGCAGGCCGAAGCAGAGGCAGGCGTATGAACCAAAAATATTGAAGAGCGGTGGCACCATCCACAGAAGCAGCCTCTTCAAGATCTGCAGGAAGTGTGGCAAGAGCGGCTTGCAGTATCAAGGCGATGAATGGAACGCTGTGCCAGACGTCCGCCAGAATGACGAGGTTCATTGCCATATCCGGGCGGGTCAGCCAGGGAATATATTTATCGATGAGTCCAAGTTGAAGAAAAAGACCGTTGAGCGCGCCATAATCGGCGTTGTAAATCCAGCGCCACATCGTGCCGTTGACGATCGTCGGTACAGCCCAGGGGATAATGAGACTCGTCCGCAGGAATTGCCAGCCAGGCGGGTGGGCGTGGATCAACTGCGCAATGGCGAGTCCGAGTACAAGTTCCAAACCAACTGAGATAACAGTGAAGTAAAGGGTGCGCCCAATGGTGGCCCAAAAGATGGGCTCGCGTAGTAACGCAATGTAGTTACCCAGGCCGACGAACGTGTTCTGCAGGTTGATCCCGCGCGGCACCTCGAATAGGCTGAGATATAACGTGGAAAGTATTGGCTGAAGCGAAATTCCCAGAATAATTAGAAAGCTGGGCAGGATCAGTGCCAGGCCCACAAGCGTGTCTTGTTGTGCGAGGGTTCGCTTTCGTTGCATCGCCTCTCCATAAACGGATGGGGACTGGGGTCCCCATCCGTTGGAATGAACGCTCTACTTGGCTAGCTCGACCCATTTGGCAGCGGCGTCGTTCAGTGCCTGCTCGGGAGTCTTTTGCTTTGTCAATGCTTCCTGCAAGGCAAGCTGAAGTGACTTGGAAGCTTCGGGATAATAGGGCACCTTCGGGCGGACCTGCGCGAACGGGAACTGCTCATTGAACATCGGTACGGTAACTGCATTGGCAGGTGTGTACCCTTCCAGTTTCGTCAAATTCTCGCCCTCAAAGCTGGTCTGCCACATTGGCAGGAGGTGTGCCGAGTATTGATTCTGGATGTCTTCGGAGGTGAGGAACTCAATGTACTTCCAGGCGGCATCCGGGTTGGGAGAAGTGGCAGCGATGGAGAAGCCCATGGAACCGTTGATGGATGAGCTCTGTACACCGGAGCCTTCAAAGGCAGGCATGAGCGACATCTTTATCTTGCCTGTCACCTGTGATTCATCCGCATTGAAGTTAACCAGATCGTACATGTAGGTCCAGTTCACCGCAAAGGCAGCTTTGCCTTGCGAGAACACATTGCGGACATCTTCCTCCACGTACGAGATGGAAGCAGGATTGGTGTACCCATCGTCAATGGTCTGTACCATCCAATTGAGAGTGTCAACACCTTTTTCATTATTGAAGGCGGGCGCACCCTTATCATCCACTAGAGAACCACCGTTTCCGGCGAGCAGGATGACCCAATTGCAGATGGCAGCTTCGTACTGTCCCCAGGACCAGACCATTGGGTATTCAACAATGCCCTGGTCTTTCATAACCTGAGCCTGGGCGATCAGTTCTTCCCATGACACACGCCGCGTCGTCTGGCGTCGGGTCATGGACATGAATGATCGCGCGCTGCGCGAGGTCGTGGTGTCGCTGGGCGGTGTTGCCAACGGCTTCCCACGCGAGAGCGG
>JANMSY010000333.1:0-4209 GCA_031389865.1 Anaerolineales bacterium
CAGAACACCCTCTATTTCCCCGATGAATAAATAGTTCGCTTCTAAAATGCAGATCATAGTATAACACACTTCTACTGCAAAATGGGCCCCCAAGTCGTCTGGACAACTTCCTTGACCATAGGTTTCTCAGATTACTACACGAAGACTCTATGATCACATTCTCTTGAAACTGGACCTTAGGGCCGGGTACAGTTCGCCATATATTGAGTAGGACTGCCTGTAGATCTCAACTTGCTCCGGGTCGGGCTTGATGCTCCCCGTCAGTTTGACAGCGGCCTTGCATGCAGACGCGACATCTGGCCACGCTTCCATCCCAACCCCAGCAAGTAGTGCAGCGCCAAATGCAGCCCCTTCGGTGGTATTTACGGTTACCAATTCGGCATTAAGTACCGATGCCAATATCTGTTTCCATAACACGCTTTTGGTCCCCCCACCCGAAGCGCGGACCTGATCGATCCTGTTCAATCCTGCTTTTTGGATGAGCGTAAAACTGTCCTTCAAGCCAAATGCAACGCCTTCTAACACGGCACGCGTCATATGAGCGCGGCTGTGGCGCACAGTCAAGCCGATGAAGGCGCCACGCGCAAGCGGGTCGGGATGAGGCGTGCGTTCGCCAGAAAGATATGGCAGGAACTGTAGTCCTTCGCTTCCTGCGGGGATCGACACCGCTCCCTTCAAGAGATCATCAAAACTCATTTCAGGCGCGAGCGTATCCCGGTACCACTGCAAACTTCCGGCTGCCGAAAGCATCACGCCCATAAAATGCCACATGCCTGGCACGGCGTGACAAAACGCATGCAGGCGTCCTTCAGGCTCGATCAACGCCGAGGGAGTCGTAGCGAACACAACGCCGCTCGTTCCAACAGCCAGGGCGACCACGCCAGGTTCCACCGCACCCACGCCCACGGCGCCAGCCGCCTGGTCGCCGCCACCGGCCACTACAGGTGTACCCGCTTTCAGTCCGGTGAGTGAGGCGGCTTCGCCAGTCACACGCCCGGTACACTCAGTTCCTTCAAATGTTTTCGGCATCCAGGCGGGCGGAATGCCGAGGGCTGATAAAACTTCATCGGACCAATCACGCGAACGCAGGTCGAATAACACCGTCCCCGCACCATCCGCCTTATCCATGGCGTATTCGCCTGTCAACTTAAGGCGCACGTAATCCTTCGGCAGCAAAATATGTTTCGCCTTCGCAAACACTTCGGGCTCATTCTCTTTGACCCATAAGATCTTTGGCGCAGTAAATCCTGTCAGCGCGACATTGCCAGTGATCTGAATAAATCTTTCCTTCCCGACGATCTGATGGATCTCATCACACTGACTCTGTGTCCGTTGGTCATTCCACAGGATGGCGGGACGCAGAACATTCCCCGCTTCATCGAGCAGGACCAGCCCATGCATTTGACCCGTCAGACCGATTGCCTGGATTCTTTCCGCGCCGAACTCTGCTTTTTCCAAAACGGAACGAATACTGGCTGCCACCGCCTCCCACCACTCGCGCGGATCCTGCTCCGACCAAAGCGGACGCGGCGTCTGCAAGGTATGCGGCGAGGATGCGACCGCGAGCACTTCACCATGCTCATTAATTAAAAGGGCCTTGCTGGATGTCGTGGAAGTATCAATACCGAGAAAGAAGGAATCACTCATTTTGCACCTAGAAGAATATCAATGGTCAACTGATCAAGTCTCTCGTACTGTAGCCCTCGCTGGCTTATCGCAGCGCGATCAAAGTTTTGTGCGCGTAATGCATCGGCTTTTTCTGAACTATATTTGCCAAAATACGGATCCATCGAACCATCACCCGCATTGATCTCGGCAAGCAATGCCTGCACTTCTTGATCCGCATTGAACTGTGCGGCCTTCTCCTTCAGGATAAGATATGTGCGCATACATCCGTGTGCAAAGTCCTTTACACCTTCGTAATCCTCCGTGCGGTAGGCATGGGCATCGAAATGGCGTGATCCGTCATAACCGACATCTTCCAAAAACTTGACCAGATAGAATGCCGCTTTGATATCGCGCGAACCAAAACGCAGGTCCTGATCGTAGCGACCGGGATACTGGTCGTTCAGATCAATATGGAATAACTTTCCAGCTTCCCAAGCCTGGGCCACACCGTGCAGAAAGTTAAGCCCCGCCATATGCTCATGCGCCACCTCAGGGTTGACACCCACCATTTCAGGGTGATCCAGTGTGGCAAGAAACGCCAGCATGTGACCCGTGGTGGAGTTGTAAATATCGCCGCGCGGCTCGTTGGGCTTGGCTTCCAGCGCGAACTTTAAGTCGTACCGCCTGTCTTTGGCATATTCGCAGAAGAAATTTATTGCCTCCCGCGTGCGCTTGATCGAATCGGTCGGATTCTTGCTCGAGTCTGTCTCTGTCCCTTCGCGGCCACCCCAGAACACGTAGATCTTTGCACCCAGTTCAACACCCAGGTCAATGGCGTTCATTGTTTTCTGCAAGGCATAGGCGCGCACCCTGGGGTCATTGGATGTAAAGGCACCATCCTTGAAAATGGGATCGCTGAACAGGTTGGTGGTCGCCATCGGGACGATAAGGCCCGTTTCCTGCAGAGCAGCCTGAAAGTCCCGAATGATCTGGTCACGTTCCGCGGGAGTCGCGTCGATGGGGACCAAATCGTTATCGTGGAGATTAACTCCCCAGGCGCCGACCTCCGCCAGCAAATGAACCAGTTCCACCGGCGTCTTCTGCTCGCGCACCGGGCCGCCGAATGGGTCACGGCCGATGTTGCCAACCGTCCACAGACCAAAGGTAAATTTATGTTCGGGCTTGGGAGAGAAATCATTCATGGAATACTCCTGGGGTACGATTTGTATTAGGCAGCGAGGATTTTTATCTCAACAGCGTTTGTCGAATTCTCCGGCAGGATCTTCGTCCCTTCGGATGTTTGTTCCGTTAACTCACTGGTTTCAATCGAGCGGCCTTTCACCAGCAATATCTTCCAGAGCTTCGGAGGCCCGTGCCGCTGAAGGCTCATGAAATCACAGGTTTCACGCATCCAGCATGGACCTTGAACCGTGCTGCCGTTTAAAAGGTTGGTCCACACTCCAGCGTGGACATAATAATCGGTGATGCCATTTCTAGGTTGGTTCAATACAAAAAATTATATCAGCCGCAGTCAAACAACCGCAGGCTGTACGATGACAAGTTTGAAATCTTCAAGCAGATTTACAGGCAGATGAAGGGTATCTATCGGCACTTGAATCAATGATCGGACTTATCCGGTATTTCTTAATCCAGCGGCGATGCCATTGATCGTAATCGTAATGACTTCACGAAGCGACTGTGCATCTTCACTCTCGGGGTCAGGCAGGGCGCGCAGCCTGCGCAGCATTTCCACCTGGACATAATTTAGGGGGTCCACGTACGGGTTGCGTACCTGTACTGCATTCTGTGTAACGGGTTCGGCATCGAGGAGATTTGTGTGCCCACTGATGGACAGGACGGCAGCGCGTGTCAGCTGGTATTCAGTCAGGATCATGTTGAAAAATGCTTCCCCCATCTTTTTATCGGGGACAAGGTCCACATACAGCGCGGCAATATCCATATCAGCTTTGAGCAGGGACATTTCGGTGTTATCGAGCATGGTTCTGAACAGTGGCCAACCCTGATACATATCACGGAAAAGCCTGGGATCGTCCAGGGAAACCAGGGAGGAACCGAGACCGAACCAGCCGGGCAGATTAAAGCGGCTTTGCATCCACGAGAAGACCCACGGGATGGCGCGGATCTTGTTTACCGCGGTGCTTGCGCCCCGTGCTGCAGGGCGTGAACCGATGTGCAGTCGCTTGATCTCATCCAGCGGCGTGGCAGCCTGCCAGAAATCAATGAAGCCCGGAGTTTCATACACCAACTCGCGATACATCTTGAACGCCGTGTCAGACATGCTATCCATGGCGTTGCGCCATTCAGCGGAAACCTCTTTCCCCACCTGGGCCGGGGAGGATGCCACCAGTACGGCATGGACAAGTTGTTCGAGATGCCGATGAGCCAGTTCGGGATTCGAGTAACGGCCGGCGATCGTCTCGCCCTGCTCGGTGAGCCTGAAGCGGCCGTTGATGCTGCCCGCGGGCTGGGCTCGGATGGCGCGGTTGGCCGGGCCGCCACCGCGTGCAATCGTCCCGCCGCGGCCGTGGAAGATCGTCTGCAGCACGTTATGGTCGCGGGCAACTCTGGTGATCTGTTCCT
>JANMSY010000335.1:0-20281 GCA_031389865.1 Anaerolineales bacterium
CTTTACACGCACACGCACTTCCTGGATGTCCGGGAGCGTACATCCCGCGAATATTTTGTCGGGGACATCCAGCAGAGCAACCTTTGGTCCATATGGAATGATGGCAACTATAAGGAGTTGAGAAAAAGGCTTCAGGATTTCGATTTCTCCCCCTGTGCGTTCTGCAATAGCTGTGAAATGGCAAACGAGAATCTAGAGGATTGTTTTGGAAACGTGCAGCCAACATGCGGCGGCTGCCTGTGGGCACGCGGATTGATCCGTTGCCCTTAGAAATTGACAATCATTGGGGCACTTTTCAAGAAGTGTTGCTATCTGTGAATTACATAAAGTGCTGTGATTTCAACGATTTCGCAAAAGCGATGGCGGACGAGACGCGCCAGCGCATCCTGTCGCTTTTGCAGCAGGGGAGATGAACGAAGGCGACATTGTCTCACATTTCAATTTGACGCAGCCCACCATCTCGCATCATTTGACCCTGTTGCGGAATGCGAATCTGGTTACGGTCCGTCAGGAAGGCAAGTATGTTTTCTATCGCGCCAACCCAGCATGTGTGACCGAATGCTGTGACGAAATCCTGTCACGCTTCAAGATTCAGCGCAGGGAGACGTAAACCCATCGGATCGGAAAGGTGAAAGCCGTGCTTTACATACTGCTCCCCTTCATTCTATTTGCTCTATCGTTCATCTCCGGGATGCTTGGACTAGGCGTTGCATTTGTGTCAACACCTGTGCTGGGGCTGTTTGGCTTTGACTTGAAACATGTGATCATGCCCTGGAGCCTCTTACTGAACGGCTTGACGGCCATCAGCAGCGCAGTTACTTTCATGCGCTCGAAGATGGTGGATTGGCGCACTGCCATTCCACTTCTCGTAATTACCGCGCTGGTCGCACCACTGGGCGTGTGGATCCTGCGTTTCGTCCCCACAAATGTTGTGTGGTGGATCTATGTTGGCGTGTTGTTGTTTCTTGCCTATCGCATGGCCTTTGCTCCCAAACAGGATGATTCCCAGACAACGGAAATTACAGATCGCACGAGAGTCAAAGGCGGCTTTTTGAGCGCGGCCATCGGTGTCTTCGCCGGCTTTCTCGGAGTGGGACCAGGTTTCCTCTTGATGCCCTCTCTTGTCATGCTGGGATATACCGCGCGTATGGCGGCGGCAACCAACAGCGTGATTGTCACCCTGCCTTCATTCTCAGCTTTTATCGCGCATCTGGCTGACGCACAGTTCGATTGGCTGATGGTGAGCTTGACCAGTGTCACATCCATGATCGGGGCGTATCTTGGTAGCAGGTTCACCGCCAAACGTGTCAAGAGCCGCACACTTACCCGCGTCTTTGCAGTTGCGCTGGTTCTGTTGGCTATACAGCGTATTGTTATGCTTTTCACTGCATGATTTTTCACAGAGAGAAAACAATGACTTGAGCGGATGAGCCGCTCATATCGCAATCAGAATTGCTCCGACTACCATCACGACCGCGCCGGGCAACCGGCGCGGAACATTTTTCTCCCGAAGAAATAGATGTGCCCACAGTAACGCAAAAACCGAACTCATTTTGAACAGGGCCGAAACATATCCGACGAGACCAAGACTGAAAGCAGCATAACCAAAAAGCGGTGCAATGCCACCGATGACACCGAGAGCTACGAAACCACGCAACCGTACACGCATTTGTGCGAATGGACGGTGAGCACGCGAAAGCATGATTGGAAACAATATCAATGTTAAAGCCAGGAGCGCGCCAAAAGCGGCAGCTGTTGGATTTTCAGGAAAGGTATGTTGGATCGCGGTCTTCTCCAACACGGGCGTAATGCCCCACAGCACACTGGCTGCGATGGCCAGCCACAAAGTTCGTTGATACAGAACAGCCCGCAGGGGCTCCAACGCATCCTGCGAAGATGAGAGTGCGAGAATGTAAGCGCCAACCATCATCAATCCCACCCCGATCAGTGGAATGAGCTGAGGGACCTCCCGCAATGCAAGTGACGAAACCAGTAGTGTGACCGCTGGACTGAAAACAAATAGTGGTGCGACTAGAGATGCATCACCATCCTTCAAAGCCTGTGTAGCTATCAGGTGAGCAAGTGAGTTCAGGATCGCTGATCCAAGAATACCCATGAAGAACCAGCCATCTACGCGAGGGAGCGGGCCAAAGAACAGGATGAGATTGAGCGCCAACAACGGCAACCCGAATGCCTGGCTTGCCCAGGCGACCACAGAAACGTCTGTATCCGACAGCAGGCGTTTGTTGATAATCGGATTAAATGACGCCAGGAGCGCTGCGCAAAGGGCGAAGATGATCCACATCCCTCACATTATAATGTGGCCCGGATCCTTTGGAATAATAGTCACCCGGGAATGATGACATCCTTCATTGACAGACTTTCACTACCAAATATAATTCAATATATGTTGAACTATTTTTCAAACGCAGTTAAACCTTCCCCAGTAAATCTGGAAGTGCTGGCGGAACGTCTCAAAGTGCTCGCGGAACCGAAGCGCCTGCTTATCTTCAACCTGTTGATGGAAGGTGTCCAATGTAATTGCGAACTAGGGAGCACCCTGCAAATGCCTGCAAACCTGATTTCGCACCACTTGAGCAAGTTGCGTGCCGTAGGCCTGGTGGATGTGGAGCGGGATGCGGTCGATTCCCGCTGGATGTATTACTCCATCAATCGCGCCGCGCTGGATGAATTGAATGCAGCGTTTGGTACTTTCTTCAATCCCAATCGCATCCAACCACGACACCCTACCTGCGGACCACAAAGTTTGATATCCCGGCCCGAGACGAACGAAGTGAGTAAGTAGTCCGTCCCATCCTGATTATGGAGAAAACTAACTATGAGTAACCTGATTCCTTTACTGAATACCCTTCCCACCTCGATCGCACCTGCAGATGTGGAATTCTTTGATCCGCCCATGTGCTGCCCGACGGGCTTGTGCGGGCCAACCCTGGATCAAACCTTGCTGGATATGAATGAAATGATTCTGGCTCTCCAACATGACAATTTGCGTGTGGAGCGTTATCAAATGGCCAGTAATCCCAACGCGTTTTTGAGCAACACGGAAGTCATGAAGCTTGTGCGCGAGAAACAAATGCATGCCCTGCCGATCATCGTCGTTCGCGGCAAGGTTATCAAAGTTGGCGCCTATCCGAGTGTTGAGGAAATCTGTGCAGCTCTGGCGGAGGAAAAAGAATGACTCAGTTTATTTTCTTCTCTGGCAAGGGTGGCGTCGGCAAGACCAGCATGGCCTGTGCACATGCCGTACGGTATGCCGATGAAGGCAGGCGTACACTGATCGTCACCACGGATCCTGCTTCGAATCTCGGCGATGTTTTCGAGCAAAGAATTGGACATCAAGTTACACCGATTGCGGACGTGCCGAATTTATCGGCAATGGAGATCGACCCCGATAAAGCCACACAGGAATACATCGACCGTGCGATGGCACCCCTACGCGCTGCCTTCCCTGCGCAGATCGTTGAGGTGATGGAAGAGCAGATGAGCGGGCCGTGCACGGCAGAGGTTGCCGCTTTTGACCGTTTCACCGATTTTCTGGATGTCCCGTCAGAAAATGGCACGGTTTTTGATATTGTGATCTTCGACACCGCGCCCACAGGCCATACCATTCGCCTGCTGGAATTACCCGCGGAGTGGAGCCAGTCCATTGACGCGGCCAGCGCGGGAAGCGGGCAGACCTGCCTGGGCCCGGCAGCGGCCATTCAGGATGCCAAGCACAAATATGAGCGCGCCCTGGCTGCCATGCGGCACTCTGCACAAACCAGTTTTGTATTCGTCCTTCATCCTGAGGCGATTTCGATCAAGGAAACGCGCCGCGCGATCGATGAATTAAGCAAACTGGATATTGAAAATTATCGTCTGATTATCAATGGCATCAACCCAGCCGAGAGCGCGGGTGATCCTCTTTTTGCCGCTCGCACAAAAATGCAGGCGCGCTACCTGGAGCAGATCGAGCGCGACTTCACATACTCAAAACAGCGTATGACCTTGCAGGCGGGTGAAATCAAAGGAGTAGAGAGATTGCGTCAGGTGGGAAAGATTTTCTTTGACGGTGAACTGGCAACGGGATCATTTGAGGCACAGTGCATACGCTCGCATACTATAACCTTCACATCATCCCTCGATGATGTGCTGGCGCGTATCGAACCCAAGAGGCATCCGCGGACCGTATTCTTCGCTGGCAAAGGCGGCGTTGGCAAGACAGTTGCGTCGTGCATTACGGCAGTTTGGCTGGCGAAGCAGGGATATAAGACGTTGCTGCTGACCACCGATCCTGCCGCGCATCTGGGTGACGTGCTGGATACTCCCGTTGGAGATGAAGTTACATCCGTGAACGGACAGCCGAATCTGTGGGCGGTAAATATTGATCCGAAAGCCGCGGCTGAAACGTATAAGACACGAATCCTTGATGATGCACGCCAACGCGGGCGACTCGAGTCGGCGATCAAGGTGATGGAGGAGGAACTTAATTCACCCTGTACGGAAGAGATGGCTGCCTTTGACCAGTTCATTGATTACGCTTCCCAGGATGAGTGGGAAGCTGTGGTCTTTGATACTGCGCCAACTGGACACACCATGCGCTTGCTCGAGTTGCCTATGGATTGGAGCCAGCAAATTGACGTGAAGGTTTTTGCTTCGGTGGACGGAAATGCTGCCGATGATATTGCCAAGCAACGCTTTGGCAGGGTGATCGAGATGATGCGTGATCCAGCGCGAAGTACATTTGCGTTTGTCATGTATCCAGAAGCGACTCCCATCATCGAAGCCTGGCGCGCCGCGCAGGAACTCGGCACGGTCGGCGTGCACCCCGGACTGGTGGTTGCCAACATGGTTATTCCGTCCGATCAGACGACGCCCTTTGCGCAGTCCCGCCGTGCCATGCAGGAAAAATATCTCAAGGAAATTGCTGAACGGTTTAGTGTGCCGCAGGTACAAATCCCTCTGCTGCCAAATGAGATCAAAGGCTTGAAGATGCTGGCTGAGCTTGGTGAGCAGATGTACGGCATGGAAAAGATGACGGCATGAGTGAATCGGTTCTCGTTCAAATCATCGGCGCACCAATTGCCTGTAAGGATGGCGTGAAGGATTCATGGCGCGAGGTTTCTGCCTGGGCAGCAGGACAATTAAGAGCGCGCTTCGGCAACCATGTGCAGATTAAATATTATGATCTGTTTGATACAGATTGCCCCTCCATGCCGGCCAACGTCCAGCTGCCTCTAGTAATGATTGATGGTGAAATGGTCAGCAATGGAGGGAAAATTTCCGTGCCTGTGATCCGGCGCAAAATCGAATCGATACTGGAGAAGGAAACTACATGAAACGGAAAGTTTTATTTCTTTGTACTGGCAACTCATGCCGCTCACAAATGGCGGAAGCCATTGTCAACGCGCGCCTGGGGCAGGATTGGGAAGCCGTCAGCGCGGGGACAAAGCCTGCAGGCTTTGTCCACCCCAAGGCGCTGGAAGCACTCCAGGAAATCGGGATCCAGCATGGGGGTCGTTCGAAGCGGGCAGATGAATTTCGGGATATGAATTTCGACCTTGTGGTCACAGTCTGCGATTCGGCCGCAGAGGAATGTCCGGTCTGGCTGGGAAAAGGCAAACGCACTCATCATAGTTTCCCCGACCCTGCCATCACCGATAGCATGGATGACTTTCGAAACGTGCGCGATGATATCGAACGTGAAATTACCAAACTGCTCATGCAGGCCGGCTCGCAATAATCTTGAAAAGATGTCGTATCTCATCTGAAAATCGGTATGGGTTACGAGATCCCAAAGGAGTTGATCATGGACATTAAAGTATTTGATGATATTGAAATTGCACCCGCCTCAGTGGTGAAGCGTGCTGCACGCGACTTTGCCGCCGCATTGTCGGAAACACCCCAGTCCAAGGCTTTTAAGCAGGCGGCTGAACAGTTTCGGCAGGATCAATCTGCACAAGAGGCAGTCAAGGCCTTTCAGGAAAAGCAGATGTCCTTGCGCCCTCTACTGATGCTCAACGCGCTCAGTCCTGAACAACGCTCTGAACTGGAAAGTCTGCAAAGTGCATTTGTCAATCAGCCCGTTGTGCAGGAGTATTTCAAAGCGCAAACGGAATTTGCGAGCTTATGCCAGACATTGGGTGATGCAATTTCCGAATCCATTGGTTTGAACTATGCTGCCGCATGCGGTGTAAGTTGTTGCGGGTAGGAGAGAATCATGCAGACAGTTTTATCCCCACAGTTGCAGGAAGCCATACAATCACTTATTGACAATCTGCTGGCTTCCGAAGCCTTCGTCCAATATCAACAAGCCCATGCTCATCTTGGCACGAATAGCGAGGCACATACGCTGCTGGAACAACTCACCCAGTCGCAAGGGCGTGTGCGGCAAAAACAGGCCAGCGGCGGTGTAAACCAGGCGGAGCTCGACTCGCTGCGCCTACTTCAGCAGCGAGTGCAACGCACGCCAGTCATTATGGAGTATGCCCAATCCCAGCAGGGCGCAGTCAGCTTTCTGCGCGAGATCAACAGTGAAATCAGCGAACTATTGGGTATCGACTTTGCCACATTCGCCAACCATTCGACTTGTTAATTTTGACCCTGCTGTTGCTGCAGGGGACTCCACGCGCGATCAGGGCACTCAGCCAGCCGAATGATGAACAGCCATATACGCAAATTTATTTCGAGACCTGATTCAAAGACACCTCCGCAATTTTTTTGCGGAGGTGTCTTTTTATGTGTTCCCTTTTTTGACTGGCAGCCGTGCCCGTTGCCACGTGAACATGCCGCCATTCATGTTGATCGCCTGATAGCCCGCACCTATAAGAAATTTCGTCGCTGAGCTGCTGCGGCTGCCTGTCGCGCAGACACAGACAATTTCCCTATCCTTTGGCAGTTCGTTAAGGCGTTTTCCCAGGTCACCCAGCGGGATGAGCGTGGAACCAGCGATGTGGCCTTCGCGATATTCCTCTGGCTGGCGGACATCGAGCACCAAAGGGCGTTTCCCATTCTTCAATTTCTCGCTTAGCTCCATGGCATTCAATGATGGCAGCGATGATCCGAATAGTGAAGACAAAAAGTTCATTGTGTATTCTCCGAGAATAGATTTGTATTAGATAATTAGATGCACAATGAAGCAAAAAGTTGCACAATTAACCGGCAATTTTTAAACTGAAAACAAAGGTGCTGCCCTGCCCATCACCCTCTGAAACTGCCCAGATCTGACCACCGTGGGCTTCGACAAGATGCCTGGCAATGGTCAGCCCAATGCCCGAGCCGCCACCTGCCTGTCGCGAGCGGGACTTGTCCACGCGGTAAAAGCGTGTAAAGAGATTGGGAAGATGTTCAGGAGGGATACCGATGCCTGAATCTTTGACCGATATGAGAACCGTATCTGACTGGCGCGCGGCCGCGATCGTCACGTCGCCGCCTTGGGGCGTATATTGGATCGCGTTCGCCACAAGGTTGACGAGTACCTGCGTAATGCGGTCCTCGTCAGCCAGGACCGGCGGAAGGTCAGCGGGCAGGCTTGAGTGAAGAGCGATGTGTTTGGCTGTCGCCTGGGGAGAGAGTCGCTTAACTGTGGTCTGCACAAGATTGGAAACACCAACGGAGCGGACATCCAATGAATAAGCCCTTGCCTCCACACGGCTCAACTCCTGCAAGTCATCGACCAATCTGGCGAGTCGATCGGCTTCGCGGCGAATTTCATCGAAAGTCTCGGGAGTGGTCGGCAGCACGCCGTCGACGAGCCCCTCCATATAGCCTTTGATGGAAGTGAGCGGAGTACGGAGCTCATGCGTCACATCGCCAATGAGCTGGCGACGCATGGACTCAACCTCTTCGAGTTGGGCCGCCATTTGATTGAAGCGAATGGCCAGTTGCGCGATCTCATCCGATCCATGCACCGCCACACGTTTGTCGTAATGTCCCTCTGCAATTTTCAGCGACGCATCTGTAAGAGTACGAACCGGTGCCACAATGCGACGACTTAAGAGCAAACTGACAAGCAACGCAGAAAGGACAGATGCTGTAACTGCATACCCCAGCGACTCAAACATACTGGCGCGAAAGTTTTCAAACAACGTTCTGCCATATCCCTGCCCTTGTCCCTGGCCCATACCCATTCCATTCATCATGGACGAATCCACCATCATCCCCATATGGCGGTTGAACGCCGCGGGAATGGTGATCTGAATCGTGATCGCAAGGATGATCACACCGATCAGGATCACAAGCAGGTTGGCAAGAAACAGTTTTGCACCGAGTCGGTCGCGAATATATTTCATACTGGACTTTCTTTAAACAGGTTCATCTTCAAAGCGATAGCCCACGCCCCGCACCGTGGCGATCAACGATTCGTTTCCAAGTTTTTGGCGCACGTGCCCAAGGTGCACATCCACCACGCGCATCTCACCAAAATAGTCACTGCCCCAGATCTTTTCAAGAAGTTGTTCGCGCGAAAGCACGCGCCCGCGATTTTCAGCAAGAGCGCGCAAAAGGTCAAATTCAATGGATGTCAATTCCACGGGGATCTCATCCACGCTGACTATATGCGCGCCCACATCGATACGGACATGTTTGAACGAGAGCACGCTTCTTTCCACGCCGGAGCCTGCTCCGGTTTTGAGGCGCCGCAGCGCCGCCTTAACACGCGCCACCAACTCGCGCGGACTAAACGGCTTCGTGACATAATCGTCCGCTCCTACTGAAAGCCCCACGATCTTATCGGTCTCATCGGTCCGTGCGGTAAGCATAATGACGTACACATCTGATTCGCGGCGCAGGCGTGAGAGCAGCTCGATGCCATCCATGCCGGGCAGCATCAGGTCGAGGATGATCAGGTCAGGGTTGAAGGCACGCGCGGCTTTGAGGCCAGCGTTGCCATCCGTGGCCGTGAACACCTCATATCCCTCAGGCTTGAGATACGCACTGACCAGGTTGATAATGGAAGGTTCGTCGTCGATCACGAGAATTTTTGCCATGGCATGATTTTACTTTGCTTTGGTACCCGGGTATTCATAATAAGTGTTCCAGAGTATAGTTTTGGTTTATGCAGCGAAGTCAAAAGTTCTGTAAAGATTTGGTAAAGAAAGAGCCGGAAGGCTTAAAATAACTACTCCCTGCTGACAACAGCAGGGAGTTTTAGTTCCGATTTCTGAAACATTGGTACATATGAGGCTTTGCCGTTACATGATCAGGATTTTTGTCTAATTTCAAGGTTTTGATTACGCATCCTCGCTTCATATTCCTTAATCACAAAATGCAGGGTATCTGGTACGTGATCTGTTCTTACGCCGCGCCAGTAATCAAATGAGAACAAGTGTCGTATGGACAAGACCAAAACAGCCAGGCTGTAAAACATCCGGCTCAGGGCTGTAAAAAATCGTTTCTGCTTCAAATGCCATAAGATCGTGCTCGAATAGACACGCAGGATACGGCCATACCAATAGCTGGAGCCAGCCGATGCCATAAGGCGCTGAAAGACCCCCGGCTTGGAGAGGATCAAATCACGCGAGTATTTCGTATCCCCAGGAGCACGCAGGTAATTCGTGGAAGTATTCCAGAGCTGCCCACGGTAGAGACAAGCCACCGCTTCCGGCGTGTTGGCGAATTCGCCATGATAGGAGGTACGGCGACATAGATCTTCATCCTCCGTGCCCAAGATGAACGGGCTGAACCCGCCGATCTCAAAGAATGCGCGTCTTTGTATCAGGGAGGACTGTATGGGCGCCCACGCGCCTCCCATGATCTGGGCAAAACAATTGCCGCTCAGCCCGGAGTTGATCTCAGCCAGAACCGTGCCCTTTTCATCAACAATATGTATTCCTCCATACAACCAGACTGCACTCGGAAATCCATTTGCAAGCTGCCAAAAATTCTCCAGTGCACCGGGTAAGATCCAGTCATCATCATCCAGGAAAGCCAGATACCGTCCCCTGGCAACTGCAGCACCGGCGTTCCGGGCAAAACTCCGTTCACGCTTGTTTGTATCAATAATATTTACATTCGGCAGGTGATGCCAAGCCGCGTCCGGTAACGGAGTTCCAGAATCATTTACCACAATAATCTCAAAGCCGTGAGAAAAATCCTGATGTAGAACGCTATTAACCGCGATCTCGAGACTTGATCTGCCAATCGTGGGAATGATATAGGAACAAAAGTTCATTACTTTCCTCTATAACCCGGATGTTTTCGGCGAGCCCATCAAGGGTTTTTGGCTTGCGTAGGATCAAAGCGATATATCAACATATAATTGGCTTCCATAACACGCAAATATGAATATCGCAGCAACTGGGCATGTTCTTCAATCCAAGCCATGCTACCTTCACGCCCATGCCAGATGCCGGGATATTCCATAATAAACCAGATGGGCGCGTCGATTTTTTCAAGGTCAGCGGCGAGCAAATCTTTAAATTCCAGCGTATTTTCACCAAGGTAATAACTTGCGAGAGGAGCGCGGGTGGAAACGACGATATCTCCCTCCTCCATCCTTTCCTGTACATACTCCACAGACTCGCGCCAATCCAACCTATTACCGTGATTAATTTGGTAGTACATTAGACTACTTCCGGCAGCGTCAGCCAGTAAGATGAAAAGCACACCAAGCGCGAGAACAGTTCCCTGTGTTCCGGCAAGTGTAAATAATGCTTTAACGCCTCCCGCGGCAAGTGCCACCCAGAACAACAACGTCATGAACGCATAACGCTCTACAGTAAAAACAAATGGGTTCGCCAGGGCGATCAAGAGGGGTGGCAAAACTGAAGCGATAAAGAAAAATAACCCGGCCCGTTCTTTTTTCATGAGAAGATATATACCGTTAAAAAATGCCAGACACAGAATTGGTAGACCAATACTAAAAGCAATCACGATCAATAATCTTATAGGGGTATCTATCGGGGCCGCCAAAAGCTCCAGGTCGGATGCAAACATAAAATCGCCCGTTGCTGCAAAAAGATAGATCTGATACATGAGAAAGACAACCACGGGGATCGCAAGAATCAGAATGTTTCGAACCTTAAATCCAGCCGGCTTCTCAAAGGGCAGAAGCCACAATAACAGCAAATATACAACGATCACCGGCATCAGTAGGACAGCAATCATTCTTTCTGATACTGCCAGGTAGAACAAAACATAAAAAACAATAAGATAGAGCGGTCTGTCTCGTTCTATCGCAAAGTAAAAAGAAAACAACGCCAAAGTATAAAACAGCATCAACGATGTATAGAAACGGGCATTTTGCGACCAGAATATATGCCATGGCGCTACGGCCAGCAGCAACATTGTAATTAATGCCACAGGATGGCCGACGATTTTTCTTAACGGCCAATACAGAATCGGTATCGTGAGGACACCAATCACCGCTGCAATGAATCGAGCACTCCATTCATTCACTCCCAAGACCTTCATGATTTGTGCAGAGAATATTACCGAGAGTGGAACCCAGTTTCTAGCAGGCGGTATATGTCCAAGAATCAGTTCAGGGCTGCTAAAATGTGCCATTGCACGATTAACGGTATAGATCTCATCGATCCAAAAACTCCATTCGCCCAGTTTATAAAATCGAAGTGCTGCCGCGAGAAGAGTGATAAGAAATAACAATCCGTACTCAAACCAGGGTCGGCTTGAAGTCTCAGTAGTCCAGTTTCCAATACGTTTAAGAGTCATCATTGCATCTATTTCCTGTGTTGGAGTAATCCCTGCATCAACCCGCGTATGGCGCGCAGATTTCCACGACGTGCCTCGCGTGTAATTACCTGCACTGCCAGGATGGGCGCGCCGAAGATGTAAAAGGCGACCTTTTGCCAGGGGTTTGCGTGCCTCCGCATAAATAGCAACCAATGACGCGACTTGTGCCGCGCATACTCTTCGCTGTACCCCGCCCCAAATGTATGACTCACTTGGTGATACCCAACTGCATCCGGAATATACATTGCCCTATAACCGGCCTTTTGCAGGCGGAGGGAAAAGTCCAAATCCTCGGGACCGAACGGACCGAAGAGCGGATCGAATCCGTTTAATTGCTGGAAGACATCCGCCCGCACCATCATCGCGCCGCCACATGAGATGCATGGACGCGGCACATCATACTGACCCTTTTCCTGCTCGCCAAACCCGATAGGCTTCACCCTCCAGAACACGAAACTGATTTGAGCGCCGCCCCCATCATTGATCAGGCTGCGATCATGCATGAAGCGCAGTTTGGCCTGTGTCTGCCCTAGTTCTGTATCCGTCTCGAACAGCTGATGGAGCGCTCCAACAAAGCCTGGTTCCACTAGAATGTCATTGTCCAAAAAAAGGATGTGTGTCGCATGGAATTCACTGATTGCCAGTTGAGCTGAGGCATTCCGTCCTCCAGCAACACCGAGATTGCTCTCACTGTGATGAGTAAGGACGTCGGGAAAGGCTTCTTTTACCGCAGTGATGGTATTGTCCTGCGAGCCATTGTCCCAGACCAGTACTTTGAATGGAATGTCACGACCACCCAACAGAGCAGATAGACAATCAATCGTTTTGTCACGCTGGTTAAAAGATAGTATGAGTACAAAGATTTTGGTTGAGATCATATCCATAGTTTCAAACTCTGCATAAATCTATCGCCGTCTACATCCTTTTGCCAGAAACGGGTTAATTCGTACAAATCTACTCCAGGCCTAACTACATTCTGCACGCTTGTACAGGCAAATGCGAAGCCTGCCTCTTGCACAATCCTTTTTGTATCGCCAGCTGCTCTGCCATTAGGATACGCAAAGGCACCAACACGTTTGCCGAGTAATTGCTCCAAATCCTGTTTGCCCGAAATGATCTCGGCTTGTTGCTGTTCTACTGAAATCCGCGGCAACATCAGATGATGGCGTGAGTGCGAACCCAGCTCGATCAGTCCTCCTTCGACGAGCTGCTGCAATTCACGATGAGTCATTGCGCGCGATGCCGTTGTTTCATCGGAGGATATGCCGGCCCAACAGCGGATTGTATCCATAGCGTGAGCCAGATCTTCTGCATCAAGTGATAGTAGGAAGTGATATACGGCATGGCGAAACCGACTGCGGACTTCGGGACCTTCCGCTTCGTGCTTTACCGCAGATTGGTCCCATGTAAAGTGGCTTTCTCCTGCCTGCAAATGGAATGTCTCCAACTCTACCTGCGAATACATGACCAGCCGCTCAAGCTCATCCCACCAAAATTCCTTCCCCGCATAACCTGTGCACACGAAGATAGTTGCCGGGACTTGATATTTTTCCAGAATCGGCTTGGCTTGATAGAGATTGTCGGCGTAACCATCATCGAACGTCACAGCGATCGATCTAGCTGGTAACGAGCCTTCTTTCAAATGTTGAACCAGTTTGGAAAGGTTGATGGGATGTGCATATTTACTGACGATAGCCATGTGCTCAGCAAAATGCTCCGGCGTCACACAGACTTCATAGGCATCGGTTGTCACACTAGCAACCCGGTGATATCCAAGGATCAGCGCGCCGCCCAAGAGACGCGCTTGCACCCAGCGGGAAAATGCTCTGCCTGTCTTTACACCAGGGATTCTCATTGAACTTGTTCCGGTTTGACCGCGCGCATGGCGATCAATACTTCGTAACTGCGATCCACCGCGTCGAGTTCCTTTTTCTTCAGATCCTCCACCGCCAATCCCTCAAGGAAGGAGATCGCCACAAGGACATTTCCGTACGAACGGACGGTAACATGCTCCGGCGGGAACACTTCTTCAAAAAGCAATCTGGCCGATAAAGAGGTAAATCGCCAGTACTCCCCCCAGCGGTCAAAGTCATCAAGACTGAGTTTGGCCAGACCGGAACCTGTAAAGAGGAGCACTCCTCCTGGTTTTAGCATACGATATAAAGTGGCAATCGCGGTTTTGATGTCATAAATGACCTGCAGGGTCTGGGTAAAAATAATGGCGTCATAAACATTGGATGGCAGATGGTCAGCTTTTGTTAAATCAGCGACGATCGTGGCGTCTGGGTTACCTTCCACTGGGTGTAGAACATCGCTCCGTGTGACGCGGTTCTGCCCATACCTGACCGTATATGTATTGTGCTTGATTTCAAGGACGTGCCCATGAATATCGTTTGCATGTTCAGTTAGGAACTTTTCGATGTAATAGCGATCAATCTCAAGCCCGCGGCTGTTCCCGTAATCGGAGCTGATCGGCTCAAGCCGGCGCAACTGACCGAAGCGGACCCATCCCACAGGCGGCCAGACAGCCAACCGGGCGAGCCGGCGCCGGGTTTCGCGAGTCAGGTATCGTGTGGCAAGCAAGCGAAGTTGTTTTGTCATCTGTTAAGTCTCAAAGGAGATCAAATGCCAGGGAGTGGTTCAAACTGGAAGTGGTTTGTCGCCGGCAGGAGAATTGAATTGAACCGGGGGAAATTCACTGGAACAGGTGGCTTCATTAGTGGGTTTATGTAGGGGTAATGCTTGAATAAGCACCTACCATTCAGCTAAGAGCAAGTGCACAAACGAGCAGATAAGAGGTACAGAAACGGGGTCCATAGGGGCAACTGGTCCAGGACAAAGTTTGGGGTAAAGACTTCTTGGATTTCATTCCGCTTTTATTCCACTCTTTTAGCTATATTCTTGCGTGGAATTAACATATTAGTTGATTTCATTGTTTTCTATCTTGAAAATTGATGCTATCTGAGGAAATGCAATGGCAATATTACGGATCAATCCGAGAGAATAGCGGTGATCCAAGAACCACAAAATGGAACCGGTCGCCAAGCCTGCAAGCAAGCTTGCAAATACAAGCCCCAGTACGTTAGGAAGAAAAAGGATAACGAAATAGGATAATCCTGCGCCTGCACCCACCGCAACTAAGATTGCAATCAAGGATCGTCGTGCATCCATCAAAGGCTCGTGGAAAATGGTGCGTATGAAATATAGGCATAGAATCTGTACGAACATAATTGCAGGCAACCATGCCAATGCTGCACCGATCACACCAAAGCGACTGGTGAAAAACCAGATCATTATGATGAGTACTGATGATTGGACAAGTTCGATTTGTGTCACCCGATATGGCTGACCAAAGCCTTTGACCAGCGGAATCGTGGCATCGCCAAAAAGACCGATCATTGTGACGAGCGCCAGGATTTGTATCAACGGTACAGTTCCTTCCCATTTTGCACCTAGTAGAACCTTCACTAAAATCGGCGAAAGCACAATAAACAAAGCGCAAACAGGGAACAATAATGCCATTAAGCCTGTAAGAATAGCTTGGAAGGCACGCGCAGCTTGCTGCCCACCGGATTGAAGCCGCGCAAATAATGGGAAGGCAACTGCCCCGACGACTTCGCTCGCAACTTCACTGGGCAAAAATGCGAGCTGTGCTGCGAGGAAATAGAAGCCCAGCCCTTCTGCACCCACCTGACGGGAAATTACAATACGAAGACCAAAACTGCCCACCATAGCAATAACTCCAGTGATCAATAACCACCCCCCGAACTTTATCAATGGTTTTACTGCGTTCCAGTCGAACAATATGCGTGGCCTGTAGGGTGCCAGAATATAAGATGCAATTAGCATTGAAGTCGATCCACCGATCATGCCAAAAACTATTGCCCATACACCAAAAAACCTTGCAAGAGCAATTGAAATAATGGCATTAAAGATGGCTTCAATGATCTTCAAATATGCCAGTGGACGAAACATTAAGTTGCGATTCATCGCTGCCACTTTGATACTAATCAAGGATTCGATCAGCGGGCGCAAGGCGATGACTTGAATAATGGAAATTGCTCTTGGTTCGGCAAATATTTTTGCAATCAATGGCGCAAAGAGAATAGTGAATGCTGTAACGATGACAGCTCGAGTCGTGTCAAACGTCCAAACCGCGTCATAACTTTCATCATCCATTTTCTCTGCCTGCACGACTGCAGAAATCAAACCAAAGTCTGTAATCGTTAAGAGGAAACCGGCGGCGGAAGTGGCAATTGCGATCAGTCCAAAATCGGTAGGCTGCAAAAGTATAGCCAGCACCAATAGACGGATCAGGTAAATAACTTTGACTCCTCCTACTTGGACAAGTTTCCACATCAAGGCATTACCAGCAGCTTGGACGGGGCTATGTTCCATTATTTCAGTTCACCAGGCGATATCTTTGAACGAATTCCCGCCAGTATTCCCGGCAATAAATTCAGGAAGTATGCCCGACCAATCAAAGCGTATTCAAGCTCACCTTTTAGCCTGCCGTTGATCCATGCTCGTAGTGCACGCACCCAATGTATCAGCGTTCTAATTAGAATGAACAGGTCACCCTTGCGCAAATATTTTCCATAGAATCCGCCATGACTTAGCGCATAATTACGATACTGATCAACCCGTTTTTCTGAATCGCGCCAGCCAAAATGCACAACAATAACTTCAGGTTCGTAACAGAGCGTTACACCTCTTCGAAGCGCACGATATGCCCATTCCGCATCTTCGGCTGTAGACATTACAGGGTCTTCTTCGAACAATCCTACCTTTCGGAAGACCGAAAGCGATGTTCCCATGTTGCCGCCAGACATTGAATCGAATTTGAGTCGCGGCCTAGCTTGGACCGATGGAGTCCTGGATGTTACGACAAGGATCACGTCCTCACCTGCGGCTTCTATCCGGCCTGTTACAACCGTTGCTGGACTTAGTCGCAGCTTGTTAACCATATTACTAAGCCAGTCCTCCCCGACAAAGCAATCGTCGTCGGTGATCGCGACGAAGGGCGTGTCAGCCTGCTCAAGCCCGCGATTAATACCTGCAGAGCGTCCGCGCTGATGCGAACGGATGTGTTGAACTCGTATACCAAATTCCCGGATTCGCTTTACCCAATCTACTACATCTTTGTTAGAACCTTGTTCGACAATAATTAAACAACCAGGCCAGGCGCTCCCGGCAAGTATCCAATTCAGGCTTTGTTCAAGAATAGGCCTGCCCAGCGTGGGTATGACAATGCTGATATCATCCAGCACAGGTCGCCGTTGGATATTCGCGTGACCTATGAATCTGCAAGGATGATGAGCAAGATGATTCTCCAATTTGTCTCCCTTCAGTAAAGCTGGCAATATATAAACTTTGTTTGAGTGATTTTGGACACCTGTTGCTTCATTTTCAGTTATGACTGCTAGTGGAATGTACGATAAGCAATTCAACATAGTCCTGATGATTTTTTGGCTGCCCAATCATGCAAGTCGCGACGCGTCCACGACCAGTTGATCGGTTGAGCCCATAAGCGATTATATTCTGGTGGGCTGGCATGCAGATGATTAATCAGATGTTGGCGGCTGGTCCAATTGCCGCGTTGCAAATAACGCACATCAAAACTTTTCAGCAGGAGTTCCGCTTGATTGAGCCAGGAAGCATGTGCAGGTGTAAACAAGATTCGTAGCCATGCACCATAATATGATTTCAGAAAGGAAGCGTTGCAGCCGAGATATGGCTGGGACCGCCATCCCAGATCAAGTGAACGCGTCGAAATGAGTGAAAAGGTTGTAGCAAGCTGGGCAGCGCTCGGCACAGGTGTTCACCATCGGTTTTGTCCAAGCAGCAACTTCGCACGTGTCCGTTGTAGATGTTGAGTAGGACAGGAAGTTGACGACGCCATGCCGTTCATACTCAAACTCCTGACGTTCAATTTGACCTGAGCGCATGGGTTGTGTCGGACGCACTCGCTGGAGGGCTTGAATGTTTGGCTTCTCATCCAATGCTAAAGCAATCTCGTCGTTCGCCTTGAGCGCCTCGATCCTTTCATATAACCACAAAATGCAACCTGCCCGTTGCAGGAACTCTGCATTCAGTGTGGGCGTAATCCAGTATCGACTGCGATGAGGTTGCAGGTCCGCATTGCGCAGGATGAGCGACACCGTTGAATGAGCGATGTGAGGTACCAAACCTCGCTTCACAGCGATTTCGGCCAAACTCCGGGTCGACCAGTGTGTCATTTCCAGACCCACGCCACTGGGCTCACAACAACCAAGTTGTTCAATCGACACACGTTGCAAGGCTGTGATTTCTCGAGGTCGACCAGAGCGAGGTTCATCGTAAAGGGCATTCAAGCCAACTGATTCGTACCGACGACAGATGCACCAAATGCCAAAGCGTGTCATGCTCACTTGCTGACACAAATCACTGACCAATGTTTTCGGATTTTTCATTGCTATACCCAGGGCGGTCACAAATTGCGCTTTTTCAAAGGTGGGAAAGCGCAATTTGTGACCGTGGGCATTATAGCAACACACGCCCTCGTCTCACGATTCGTTGCTCCGTTCGACCATCGTCCAGCAGTCGTTCGATTTCGTGGATATCGGATTGGCTCAGTCCTACAGTTTCTGGTTTCCGTCTTCTCATACAAAACTCCGCGAAAGATGTTGTATGAGAAGTATATAGTTGTTAAGGTGGCACGACTATGTTGAATTACTTTTCAAACGCACCACTAGGGTTGGTTTTCTCGCCGCCAAATTACTCCGTAAACGAACGGGCCGCTTTTTGCCAATACTGAAAATTCATATTCATCGCTAAGAACATCTACATATCCTTCTCCCATAATGATTTCCCTTGGATTTTCCGCTGTAAGTATAAACAACGCCTCTTTGCTCCATGCTATCTCCATTGGACGCTTAGAATAAAACATTGCTGCTGGTCCGATGCCATCCACATAATCTGGAGGAAGTGCGATGCTAATAATTGTTTCATCATAAAGAACATTTGATTCGCCAGCAATACTGGCTATTTTTTCGATGGGAGATTCAATTACTTCATAAAGATGCCTTGAGCGCACGGCTCCAATGGAACTTAAAAATAGGCACATGATTAATACGGCGAGCTTAGGATAGCTTTTTTGTCCTAAAAGAGTTTCTGAATATTCGAGCAAATATCCAACAACATCGTTAATCCGTCGAAGCAGTTTCGATCTTTTTTGATCTAGAAAATCAATAACCGTTTTCACTTGTGGTCTTAAGTAATTAACAGTAAACAACGCCAGAGTTATTGATCCAGCTAGTAGGAGGAAAACAACAATCGTTTTTGTAGATGGGACTATCACGGCGATTAGCGATGCAATAACGAGGCCACTAAAAGCAGTTGATCGATAATCGTCATAGGCCTCTATGATGAGATTTGCATTAAGTATCGCCAATATTGGGTATATAGGTGTTAGGTAATGGAATATCTTTGTACCAACGAAAAGAGAATAAATAACAAATAGACAGGCCGCTAACACCAGGAGCAAGCCAGTTCTGTCCCGATTATCTAAAACCCGTCTTAATTCGCTTGTAAGCGCAACGGGAAGTAGAAAAAACCAGGGAGAATAGTCATATGCCATTCGGTCAAAATAATATCTTGCTGTACCTGTGTTACCCTCCAGTGGATTTGCGGTTCTCCTTACCAAATCATACAAAATGTATCTGTCGATAAAGACCTTTCCATGCAAAGAATACATTATGATGTGCCAGGGTGCTATAAGCAGTATAGCCACAAAGATGGCGCCCCAGAAATGCTTATCTGAGAAAGTATCGCGAACTTTTTTTTCGAGAACCAGGTTGATACCAATCGCTATGATCACAACGAGTATCGCCCAGAATTTCACCATGAAACCTAATGAGAACAAAACTGATAGTAAATACCAATACGCTGGAATTTTACGGGGATATAAAATGTAAACCGCCAATATCATTATTATAAACAGCGTCAATGTCATATCGGTTGTACCGTTTCGAGCTTGTCGCAGGAACTCATAGCCGGTAAGTAAGGGTATAACAGTCAACAGACCAACTCGTTTATTAAATACGGCCGAACCGATCATATAACTTAGTAGGATGACCAAAACCCCTGAAAGTGCAGATATTGCTCTTGCCCAAAACTCGCTAACTGTAAAAAGCTTAAATAGTAATGCGGTTGTCCAAATAAATAAGGGCGGTTTTTCAAACCAAAGATTTGTTCCAAAGGTAAATGTTAGCCAATCATTATTCTGCAGTATTTGACGGGAAACCTGTGCATAGATTCCTTCATCATAATCAAGGAGGCTGGAACTGCCTAATCTTATAAATATACAAGATGAAATCAAGAGAATTAATAGTGCGTAAAATTTGGAACTTCGAGTCATTTATTTTTCTCCATAGATTAGCTTACAGATTCATAACACAGATCCGCGGGTCTCTTATTTATAGACAACTTGTATGCTGCAGGATTGATCTTTAGTTTTCAAGCACATAAATATAATAATTGCTATTTCCAACTTGATGCCAGTTTGACAAGTTGGCATAAGCAGGTACATATTCGGCAATAATTGCTTTTG
>JANMSY010000350.1:0-5822 GCA_031389865.1 Anaerolineales bacterium
ATTCCAGAAGGCAGCTGTATCATCTCGCAGGGTCATCTCCACCCGCGAGGACTGGATTGCACGATGCAGCGCATCTTCTGCTTCTGGGAGAACGGTGCGGTCTATTTCATACGTTTTGTTCACGGCTTGCAATGCCAGCAAAATGCTGCGTTCGGGGTCGGTCTCCAAATTTAGATTCGCCGCGCTGGATAGCTCGCGAACGGAGGAGTTCAATGCTTCCTTCTGGGCGTTGTTCGCAAATATGCTCGCGACGATTGCCGCGACGGCTACCAGGACCTGGCGCCGGCGAGAAACAGCCCGCGCTGACGTAATCGTTTCACCGACGAGGCCTGCTCCTGGGCGCGGGATTTTTCCGTCTCCGCCAGCTTTTGGGCCGTTTCGAGTTCACGTTGCCGTTGTGCTTCACGTTCCAGGGCGTCATATTCTGCCTGGTTGATCGACGCTGCAAGAAAGGCCCGTTCTGATGCATTCAATCGTTCTTCATTGGTCAAGGCCCATTCACGAGCCTGCGCCAGGCGCGCCCCGCGATATACCTCGGATGGATCGTGGCCGCGCGCTTCCCATTCGTGGGCAGACTCTGTCAGATGGCGATGCAAAAGAAGACCTTCGCGGTCTTGTGTCAGCCATTCGTGCAGTCTTTGCCATTCACGGATCAACGCTTCATGCGCGACCTCGGCGCTGTCCTCGTTCAATGTAATTAATCGCGCCTCTGCAAGCGTGTTTAGCACCGCTCTTAACTGAGTCGCTTCCGCAGATTGGCGTACCAGTTCATTCAACGCCGCGCGGCGACGTGTATCCTCTGTCCCTTCCCCGAGTTCTGTGAGACGCAAAAAGATGTCTCGGGCAAGCACCTGCTGGGTTTGATTGAGTTGATCGGTGAACACACTCTCCGCGGTCTCGGCGATCGCCCCGCGTACGCCACCGGATGCGCGGTAGCCATCCAGTGTGAACATGTGACCGCGCCGACGTTCCCAGGTGGCGAGTAGAGCGTGGGAAAGCAGGGGAAGTGCACCTGGTTCAGGGTTGCCCGCTCCCTGTGCGCCGATGTCATTCAATAACACATCCACCAGACCCGGTTCAAATTCCCAGCCTCCACGCCTGGCCGGTTCTTCGATCGCACGACGTAATTCTTCGGTGCTCATCTGACCGATATATTCCTGGTGCGCAGCAACGGCCTGGCGCAATGATGCATATTGCGCGCAGTGAGAGTAGAAATCTGCACGTAAGGCAATTACAACGGTTATGCTTTTGGATGGTTCCTGCGCGAGGCTGAGCAATTTAGCAATAAATGAGATACGAACTGATTCGTCATGGCATAGTGTGAATACTTCTTCAAATTGATCTACAAGGATTAAAGTTTGCACACTCCCATGGATCTCCAGATCCATCTCAAATTGCATTTCCAATGTTTTGAATGGATCTGCCCCGGGTGTGAAGATACGCACGTCCCAACCTTTGGATTTTAGTGCAACCGTGAGGCCGGCGCGTACGAGCGATGACTTGCCGCTGCCCGATGCACCGACCACAGCCAGGAAGCGTAAATAGGAATCGACAGCGAGATCAGCGACGCGGCCCATGAGATGTTCCGTTAAGGTTTCCCGGCCAAAGAATAGTCCAGCATCCAACTCATCAAAGAACAGTAATCCTTTATAGGGAGCAATGCCCGGCGCGGGCGCGTCCTCCTGCCGGGCTGATTGTGCCAGCTCCAAAAAGCGGGTAATAAGTTTTGGCTCATTTTCAATATGTAGGGCAGGAATGAATAATGCCTTGAGCGCGGTGAGATCTGGTCGCCGTTGATTCTTTTCGAGGCGGCCAATTTGTGCTTCACTGTAACCCACCACAATCGAGAGTTCGAGCTGTGTGAGGTGTTCGCGACGTCGCAAATATTTCAACAGATCGCCAAAAGATTGGAATGAGTCAAGCGTGAAGGTTTTATCAGACATGTCACCACCTCTTTTTTTATTCATTCTACATCGAATTCAAGAGTTTGCTACTCTTCTTTGTCCTTTTGGCGGGAAATGTCAGGTTTTTACGGGCGTGAACGGCTAAGATGCAAGTGTAGAAAAAAACCAATCGTAGTGAAGGAGACCAATATGAACATAAAACATTTGTTAGCTATATTAACTGTCTTTTTACTCGGTGCATGTGCGCCATCAGCCCCTGCGAACCCTGCCGACCGCTTTGCAGGTATTTGGTCTGGATCCATGAGCTTTACAGACGATGCCAATCGCAAGGAAGACATAATTGTTACGATTCCGGCCGGTTGCACAGAAGGAAGCGTTTGTGGCGACCTCAATAACACAACGGTGAGTTGCACATGGGAAATGACTTTAGGAAAGATCAATGGTGATGTCTTCGAGTATAAGTTTTCGAAGACTATGAGCGGCGAATGTCCTGCCCTTGGCGGTGGCACCTTGACACTGCAAGCAGACGGCACACTCACGCGTGAGCATAAGACTCCAGATTTTACAGCCAGCGGAGCGTTGATGAAGAAATAAAAACGCTATCGTAAAACCAAGGACTTCCATGAAATACAGATTTTTATCTCAAACACAACTCATTATGGAAAGGAAATTAACGATGAAAAAGAAATTTGTTTCTACCCTTGTTGCAATACTGATCCTGGCATCCGTTGTTGCAGTCGGCGTCTCTAATGCACGGGCAGATGGCGTAGTCACCACCAATGACATCGCCGGAACATGGTATGGAAATATGCATTTCTCGGATCGCAATGCTGTGGAGCGGATACAGTTCACGATCCCCGCTGGCTGTGAACCCGGCAGTATCTGTGGGAAGATGTTGAACTATCCGGCACAGTGTACCTGGGAAATTACCTATGATGGTTTCAGCAGCGGCGCATACCAGTATCACTTCTCAAACACATTGAAAGGCGGCTGCCCATCCGGGTCGACTGGTTCGCTCACCCTATTATCTGATGGTACGCTTTACCGGGTTCATTCAACTCCCATTTTTAGTGCCACGGGTATTTTGAACCAATTACCCAATGCCGGGAATTGACCCGGCAAAACTCTAAAGATCTATATTGATAACAGAGTATTACCCTCAACCTTACTGATTTGATTAATGAGAGGAAAAACATGAAAAAGATATTTGTCTCTACCCTCGCCACCTTGCTGCTTTTGATCGTCCTGGCGAGCACCGTGTTCGCGGCACCGGCAGCTTCTGAACGCCAGTTCCTTCTCAAAGGGTCTGTGCAGGATGTTGAAACCCAACAAGTCGCGTTCCCCACGATCACTGTGGATGGGACCGGCTCCGGGAATGCCACTCAGCTGGGACTGTATACGATCAGTTACCATGCACTACTCAATATTCCGACCCTCTCAGCCACTGGATCTGCCACTGTCGTCGCGGCTGACGGATCCAGCCTGTTCGGTGAAGGAACGGGACAGGGCACACCTACTGGAGCGCCTGGTATCGTTTCGATCGTGGAAACATATACCATCACTGGCGGCACGGGCCGATTTGACGGTGCTACCGGTACCTTCACCGTGGAACGCGTGCTCAATAGAGCGACATTGACATCCTCTGGCACCATCAGTGGAACCATCGTCCTGCCATAAGATAATCTGAAATCAGCCTGCATCGGGGCCAGGGGTATCATCCCGATGCAGGTTGTTGGGGGCAAAATTCGATCTAGAGTTTGATCCAAAAATAGGTTCACTGTATAAGGAGTTTCCCATGGGATCAATAAGTTCTCTGCAGGCTGGCATTCAAGGGGAGCTGGCAACCAGCCCCCGCCTGTCAGGCATTTCGCAGAAAGTCGCGATTGTGGTCTGGGGTCTGGTTACCCTCACCAGCTTGCTCTCTCTTTCGTTCAGCATCTACAGGCTGAACTTGTGGGATCGCATACCCGCTGCAGAGACAATCCGCTATTTTCCCGATATGACACCTGAGGGCATTCAAGCTCTTGCGAACTGGCAAAATACTATCCTTGAGAGGGGCTTATCGTTAGCAGGATATGCTTCCATTTTTACACTAGCCCGTCTCATTGGCGGCGTGTCACTATTGGTTGTTGGGTTCATGCTCATCCGCCACTATAGTGACCATCTGATGGCTGTACTTATGGCCATTCTTCTATCCGTATTTGCCGCGGCGGGGATATGGAACAATACCCTTTTCGGTTGGGGTGTGCCCTTTGCTCCCTGGTTAGGGTATCCCGTACAAGTGCTTGGCTGGCTGTTGTGGTGCTCAGCCATTGTGGTCTACACGTTTCCAGATGGCAGATTTAGGCCACGCTGGACGCTTTGGCTGGCGATAGTGCTCCTTCCCCTGGCCTTTATAATGGCTTTCGACATTGATATTTCCTTGAACCCTGGTAACTGGCCAGGTCCACTGTATCTTTTGCCAAACATCCTTTTTATCGGGGGAGGGCTTATTGCGGTCCTCTATCGCTACCGGCACACGGTGGAATTCAAGCAAAAACAAGCCATGCGCTGGTATGTGTGGGGAATCTCCCTTCTTGTTGTCCTTTATTTTATTAATTTGCTTCTGACAGATATATATTATTGGATTGCGGGTCAATCCCTCTTCCAAAGTACCAGCGCTGGTCTGACCTATGTCCTGCTCAACGAACCGATCTGGTTTGCCTGCGAGACCTTCTTCGCGGTGGGCCTGGCCCTTTCGGTCTTTCGAGATCGGCTTTTACGAGACCAGGAAACGGACTCACCAAAATAGGACCAGGTTTGGTTTTCCGCTGGTTCGATGCCGGAAAAACTGAAAAACATTCGTTTAGTGATTCAAAGAAGGAAAAAATCATGAATCGGCTTACTAAAGCACGTGGTATTTTTGCTGGGATCGCACTTGCCGTCGGCATCGCCTGGATACAGGCGGATCCGGTGATCGCGCCTCCCGGTGTGAGAGTGCTGGACTGGCTTTGGCGAGTGTTCGTGTGCAGGTGCCTTGTTTAGATCGGAACGAAAATTTCATAGGGCATGTCAACCCGCAGCGAAACGTGAACGGTGTGGACTCTTATTTTAGATTGACATTCACTTTTGCCTCATGTAAACTCCCTGCATGGACATAGACCTCGACCTGTATCGTCGTGAGCTTCGCGTTTCCTCAAATCCGCTGGTCAGACTTTCGGCGATAGACATTTCGCCAGATCATCCCCAGCGGACTTTTATCTTCCTCCATGGTTTTGGCGGGCAGGCTGCGCAGTGGCAGTATCAACTGCAGAAGTTTTCCCTGGAGAACCGCGTCATCGCATTGGATACGCGCGGGCACGGACTTTCGGACGCGCCATCTTCCGGGTATGACCTGGATCAGGCGATCGCAGATATCGAAACCGCTTTAACGCTGCTCAAGGTGAAGGGGAAATTTGTTTTGGTAGGCCATTCCTTTGGCGGCGCCCTGGCCACCGAGTACACATTGAAACACCCCGATAGAGTCGAGCAGCTTGTCATTATCGCCACTTCAGGCGAGTTCAAATTACGGCCCTTGTTTCGACTCGGTCTGAGTCTTCCAAACTGGCTGTTGGGGCTCATTGAACCCTTCACCCGCAAATGGCTCTCTGCTCGTCCGCAAGTGTTGAAACGGATCTATTTCCAAAACATGGCAAAGTGGGTTGGGTGGGACAGGTTCAAGCAGCTTGATGTACCCACCCTGGTGGTGCGCGGCAATCGCGATGCTGTGTTCAAGAGTCCGCTGTTTGCGAAGGTAACGGAATCCATTCCTGGAGCGCAGGATGCTGATATAGGGGTATCCGGTCACATGGTCATGCTGGAACGCCGCGAGGCGGTCAATCGCGCAATGGAACGGTTCCTGGGCGGTGAAGGTCAACGTTCGTGGAGGGAGACGTCGAG
>JANMSY010000352.1:0-4778 GCA_031389865.1 Anaerolineales bacterium
CGCGGGTCCGGTGGCATTCCAGGTGAGATCGACATAAACATCGAAATAGGTATCAGACGTCCAGTCATACAGACTCACTGTTGTGGATAACGATGCCCAGCCCAGCTTCTTTGCTACCTGCAGATCATTCGCGGGGATCCACGCAAAGCCTTCCGCAAAGCGCAACTCCAGACCCGCACAGTAGTCATACTGGTAGATGGTCAGGTAGACGAACGAGTTCTCACTGGGTTTGCCAGGAGGGTTCTGAAACGTTTCATCCCGCGTAAAAACACTCACATTCGTCGCGACACAGCCGTCGTCACTGTAAAAATATGCATCCGCGCCAGGTCCTTTCCATTTATACATCTCCGCGGCGGAAGCAGTTGTATACTGACCGAAAACACCCAGCATCAGGACAACGATCACCAGCATTCTGAATGTTGATTTCATGACTATACTCCTTCGTGATGGCGAATACGACACAAATACCCGACAATGCTTAACGAGCATATCAAGCTGCGTTGTGATCAATTTGTCTCCACACCTCCTTTCCCTCAGCATGATGTTTCACAAAGCCCTGGCTTTGGACGCGCAATCACAGGCCCCATCCTTGTTCCTAAATTCCCACTGATCCATGGGTTCGCTCCTTTCTCTTGCTTCCAGATGAACCCAAATACAAACGTTTTCGAGACGAAAGTTTTTCAGGCTGTGGTACCGAAGTTAGCCTCTGGGAAACCCGGACCAAGCCTAACGAGCATTTTCCTCCATAAACACTATACAACAGACAGATTTCATTTTCAAGTACTTTGGTGAAAATTCTCATAAATGGGTGAACACGTCTTCACTGGATCCCCACTGTGTTTCGCGCGGATTTCAAAATTATCTTAACACTTCCTTCATAATCTAAAGTTTCTTTAGAGACATCGATTGCCAACACTTGAGCGAGACGAATGGAGGCTAGCCACTCATCCAGAAACGAGTCGAAGAGCGCGGTATGTTCGGCGCGAGCAATGTTGATACGGTCACGTGTGGATAAGGCGCTGGTCAGGGTTCTCTCCTCCGCGCAGCGGCGAATGAGAAATTCCGGTTGAGGTGGCCTCTCACGAATAAGATGATACACCCGGCGGCAAAGACCAAGCTCAGCATCCGTGAGCAAATTCCTGTAATGGAAGAGACGCGTGAAGCAATGAAAGTCGAGGTCAAGCCCGCCATCGATTAACCCGACGTGGGGCGACGCGCCTAATGATTTCTCCTGCTCCGCACGCAGGAAAAAATAATCTACCCGGTTGGCAACGGCATAACGGCTTGCTTCCGCGAAGCGCCCTGGGGGCATTCTTCCCGAGTGGGTTCCCGTCGCGTAGCATGGATGGGATGAGATGACGCCATTTTAACGGAACCCACTGCAAGCCACGCAACTGCCTGACTGCCCGCAGGGCGTGCGCACGCTGTCCCTACGGGCAGCAGTCCCCGAAGGGGGCTGTGTTGGGCGCGGTTTGAGTTAAAATCATTTTGCGCATCTACTCTCCATCCACGCATACTCGGTTGCGTCCCGACTCTTTTGCTTTATAAAGGGCTTGATCTGCATGTTCTAATAGCTCTTCCAATCCCATAGTATCGTCTTCGGAGATGGCAATCCCGAGACTGATGGTAACAGACAAAAAGCCGAATTCTGTACTGATTGGCTCAAGGGAGGTGTGGTAGCGTAGTCGTTCGGCCGCGATACGGGCGTCCGCTATTTTTGTTTCGGGCAGCAAGACCGAAAACTCTTCACCACCATAACGACCAAAAATGTCCACCTTCCGCAGCTGCAGACTGCAGCGTGTCGCCACCTCTTCAAGCACTTTGTCTCCTATCGCATGACCATATCTGTCGTTGAACTGTTTGAAATGATCAATGTCAAGCATGATCGCCGACAGAGGTTTTCCAAACCGTTTTGCGCGTTCTACTTCCCGATGACCCATCTCGAAGAACCCGCGGCGATTGTAAAGATGAGTAAGTTCATCCATGATCGAGAGCCTTTGTACTTCAGCATTTAGATGCTCAAGTTCGATATTCTTCTTTGCCAGTTCACGCTGAAGAGTGACTAATTCATTATTTAAACTGGTCAATTCTTCATAGAGTCCGATATCACGTTCGGGTCGGGCGCGAAGGTGTTCGGCTTGTTCCTTGGTAATAGTTCGTAGTAGGTTCGTCTGGACATTGTTGATCAGCATCATTTCTTCCCACAAATGATTGACAGCAAATCGCGTTTCAGCCGCAAGAATGAACAAGTTATCCGCGATGGCCAATCCGGCACAATGTACCAGGATGAATTTGCCACCAATCGACAGGTCGAACTCCCAATCAAATACAATTCGTTTGGTTCTAAGTTCCACCAGAAAGGAGAGTGCTTTTTGGAAACTGGAACTTGCGACTAGCACGGGGAATGGTTTTCCCACTAGTTCAGACTGGGCAATACCTAATCCATCATGAACGACGCTGATAATCACGCCGTCCTGATTGCACATCAATACCATGCCGAGGGTTGAATCGCGGCGCTCCATTTTTATGCTCGGGCGGCTATCAAGGTATTGGCAGTCGTAATGGCGCGTTCAGCGTTGGATGCGTACCCATCTGCGCCTACCTGCCGCCACAATTCCGGTTCGATATTAAAGGGGTATCCGCCCGCCAGAATTTTGATGTGCCTGTTGCTGTCAGAAGTTCGCACCTGCTTAATCAAGTCAGCAACGAGCGGGATGTGAAAGGTCATGGTGGCAGAAATCGCCAATACATCCGCCTTACGTTCCGTTATGGTCTGCATAATACTGGACAAAGGAACGTTGGATCCAAGATAGTAGGTATCCCACCCATCCATTTCAAAGAAATCAGTCACCATGCGTAGTCCAACCTCGTGCAGTTCGTTACCTACACAAGTGGCGACCAGATGCCTTCCATTTTTCGGCGTGTTGAAAATATTGGAATAAAGTTGCGACATAATGAGTTGGGTAACGGCTGTGCAGTAATGCTCTTGCGCCACGCTCATTTGATTCGTTTGCCATAAACGCCCAATTTCACGTTGACTAGGCTGGAAGACGTGCAGGTAGACATCTTTAATACTTGCGCCTTGAGCGACTGCATTCAGAATCAAACGACTGGCTATGGAACGCTCCCCGCGTAGAATTGCATCAAAGTATTGATGACCCAACACGAAAAGCGGCTGCGAATCATCAAAAAAACTGGGGATGGCTTCAGGCTCACTCGTTAAATAATTCAAACCCAGTTCAATAAAATCTTTTACGATCGCAGCTGCATCGGGGAAGCGCAGTTGTAAAATGTTGCCCGTGATGTCCAAACTCTCAGCTAGTTCCTGCGTCGGGATTTTTAGCCCTTCAAACAGAACTTTGACCCAGTCAATATAAGCCGCAAATAGTGGCGGGCTGTTTGATGCAATCGCCTGCGATAGGTAAGCCAGGTTATACTTTACGTCCTGAACGCATTTGGCATGTCCAACTTCGCCGTAGCGGACTTTGAAATCAGGATTGCGCGCCCATTGTTCATCTACAATAAGTTTGGCAAGTTCATCCTTTTGCGATTCGATGGTTGTACCCAGTGTCTGATTTGTAATATTCATTTTTTTCTCCAACTAACTCATGATGAAATATGCTCGAAGAAAAGCATTTCAGTTCTATCGCTAATTAACGTTAATCCGGCAGGGACATTGGCATGCGCCTCTTTATAGAGATGCGTGCGATACCATTGCTGGAAACTGGTTTGATCCGTCCAATAGGTAATTAGCCAGATTTCATCCGGATTCTGCACGGGGCTAAGCACATCCAGCCGCACAAAACCTGCTGCATTTTCGATGAGATGTGGGCGTTCTCTATAGGCATTTTTTACGGACGCTGTCATGTTGTCCGTGTTGTCAATTGTAAATTTACTGATCACTGTAAACATTTTTCACCATCTCTTGGAACAAAAATTCAAAAATCGGGCGCAAGTGTGACCCGATGCTCGTCAGGGATCGGGTGCACGTCGCGGACGCCGCTACGCGGCAGCCCCCGAAAGGGGGCTGTGTTGGGCAACCACGTGCCTACCAGAACGCTGGCGAACGAAAGTTGCTTTATGGTTTCTTGCGACTAATCTGGTAACAGGCGAGAATGTTGCCTGAGCCTTGCCATGTGCGTGTACTGATGAGCTTGAGTGACACTGGCGGGCGACCGGTGAACAATGGCGTACCCGTGCCTGCGATCACTGGAAAAATCGTGAGGTGAAGTTCATCTACCAGATCATGAACCAGCAGATCATTCCAGAGCATACGGCTTAACAACACCAGGATATCTCTGCCGGGTTGCTGTTTGAGTGCGGTAATCTCCTTGTACAAATCCGCCCCTCTGACGATGCGCGTCGTATCATCCCAAGGTGCTAAGTCTGCGCGGTTGATTTTATCCGAAACAACGATTTTCTCTACAGACTTAATGAGCCCTGCAAATTCCCGTCTGATAGCCGTGGCATTTGGATCATTCGGCACACCTGTCCAATAGTCCTTGTTGCCTAAAAATGAAGTGCGCCCACTGAGCACTAGGGTATCGGCTGCATGCAGCCGTTCCGTATAATAATAATCCAAATTCTGGTCACCGTGATAGTCTTCATGGAAATAGTCAAATAGGGCATTGAGATTTCGATCCCTCCCTTCGTAATAGCCATCCAACGAGATAAGGTTGCAGACAATGAGCTTACGCATGATACTGTTCCTTCCCGATATTCTTCTGAAGTTGTTGAAGTGGTTGCCCAACGGCTCGCGGCCTGCCCCGCACGCTCTC
>JANMSY010000428.1:0-3364 GCA_031389865.1 Anaerolineales bacterium
CCCACGGTCACAAATTGCGCTTTCCCACCTTTGAAAAAGCGCAATTTGTGACCGCCCTGGGTATAATTTGTAATATCAACCAAAGGAGAGAGAATGGGATTAACAGTTTCTTCTGAAAAACGCGTGTATGACAACATTTTAGGTGCGGTCGGAAACACTCCACTTGTTCGCTTAAGTCGCATCGGGCGGGATTTGCCGGTTCCACTGTACGCAAAGCTTGAATTCATGAACCCGGGCGGGTCCGTAAAAGACCGCGTCGGAGCAAATATTGTTGAGCAGGCAGAAAAGCGCGGGGAATTAAAACCAGGTGGCACCATCGTTGAGGCGACCAGCGGCAATACAGGTGTGGGACTCGCCATCGCCGCGGCGCTCAAAGGATACAAAACGATCTTCGTGATGCCCGACAAGATGAGCAATGAAAAGATTTTGTTGTTGCGTGCCTATGGATCAAAGGTCGTCATCACGCCAACGGCTGTCGCGCCGGACGACCCACGCTCATATTATGAAGTGGCGAAAAAATTTGCCCGCGAAACTCACAATGCCATCCTGGCGAATCAATATCACAACCCGGATAACGCACTGACCCACGAGATGACGACCGGCCCTGAGTTATGGGACCAGACCGATGGGCGCGTGACCGACGTTATCATCGGCATGGGAACGGGCGGAACCATTTCGGGAATCGGCAGGTATCTTAAGTCGAAGAATCCAAATATCAAGATCGTGGGCGTGGATATCGAAGGCTCGATCCTGACGGAGATCTGGCAAAGTGGCGGAAAGATCCCCGAAGGCGCCTATCCAAAAACATATAAAGTGGAAGGCATTGGCGAAGACTTCCTGCCCTCTGCCACAGACCTGAGCGTGGTGGATTGGATCGAACGCGCAGGCGACCGCGAATCCTTTTTATGGGCGCGGCAGCTGGTACGCCAGGAGGGAATTTTCGCAGGCGGCTCGTCCGGTTCTGCGCTGGCGGGCGCGATCAAATATTGTCGTAAATTATCTGCCGATCGTTTGCCGGTGGTTATCTTCCCCGATTCGGGTTCACGTTATCTTTCAAAATTCTATGATGACAAATGGATGCGCGAATTCGGTTTCCTGTCGATGGAATTCGGCGAGACCGCCCTCAGTGACCTGCTGCTCGCCAAACCCAACAAGGCATTGCACGTCGCAACACTCGGCGACACGATCCGCAAAGTGGTGACGGTAATGCACCAGCATGGAATCTCACAAATGCCGGTGGTCAGTCCAAACGGTGAACTGGCTGGCTTGCTCGAAGAAGTGGACCTGCTCAACCACATGCTCGAGGAGCATGACCATAGTAATGAGGAACTCATTGATGGGCTTATTCAGAACGCGGGTGCGGTCTTCCCACCAGAAACATCGCTTGAAGAGGCCATGCCCTCGCTGACAACGGGCTACGCATTGATCGTTGTTGAAAACAGCAGGCCCATCGGCATCCTGACCAAGATCGATGTGCTTGACTACGTGGCAGGAAAAATATGAACAAACACGACCCTCGATCAAAAGTCAGGATCGTTGATTGATTCCTCCAGTTGCCTGGCAATGGCAATCGCGCCCATGCTGCCCGATTGATTCCCCAGCCCAGGCGGGACAATATATTGATCAACGTGTTCCAGCAGGCTTTTGCTGGAAACATAACCATTTAACAGTTCACAAACCCTGCTCCTGACCTTCGGGAACAGGAGGTCGCGCTGCATCACCCCCCCACCCAGGATGATTCTTCTGGGGGAGAGCGTCAGGATGAAATTCATTAAGGCCGATGCAATATAGTCCGCTTCGATATCCCAGAACGGGTCACTCTCAGGGACAGTTCCTCCCATTGCCCTAAGCCGCTTCTCGATGGCAGGACCGCTCGCCAGCCCTTCGAAGCAGTCGCCGTGAAAGGGGCAACTTCCCTCAAACGGATCCAATTCGCGGTTGTGCGGGATGCGGATGTGTCCCATCTCCAGATTGACCAGGCCGGTCAACGGTTTCCCGTTGACGATGAATCCACCGCCGATTCCAGTGCCGATCGTGACATATAAAGACGGGTCACATCCCCTGCTCGCTCCCCAGATATACTCACCGACCGCCGCTGCATTGACATCCATATCGAATGCGATGTGAACCTTCAGGGCGCGTTGCAGAGTGCCGCGCACATCGGCGTTGCTCCAGTGAGGCTTGGGCGTGGAAGCGATATGACCATATGTTGGCGATTTGGGATCCAGATCAAGCGGACCAAAACAGCCCACCCCAATGGATTTGACGTGCCCGGCTGAGACATACGGTTGAAAAAATTGTACAGCTTTTCTGAGCGTTTCCTGCGGTGTCGTGGTTGCAAAGCGGATCTCTTCCACAATATGTTCAGGCCCGCCTGCCACACAACATACAAACTTGGTTCCCCCTGCTTCAATGCCGCCATAAAGTTTTTCCCTGGTCATGATTGTATTTTAGCACGATGACTTGTGCTTAAAGTGAAAATCGGGAGCATGGTCCCGGCTTTCATTCATAGTGCCACCTTACTTTTTGAACGCGATGCCCAGGTGTTTTGCCCGGCCCGGATGATGACAAAATCCGCCGCCTGATTCAATCGTACAAAATTTATGCCTTGTGGGTATTGGGTGCATCCTGGTAAAAACTCATGTCCACTCGCTGGCGGTAGACCCTATAACCCAAATGGTCTCGCAGACATGTCTGCGAGACCATTTGGGTTCAAACCTTTGGCAATGCTTTCAAGCATTTGTTTAAGCGATTTTTATGGGGTATTCCTATTTTTTGCCAGATGTTCAGACCAGAGCCTGGCAATCTCTTCGCGGGCTTGCTGGCGGGTATAGCCATACTTGACCTGCAGCATGGTAACGAATTTATCGAACTTGACATCCGCTTTATCCACTTTAACCAGATCATGGTCAGCCATCAAGCTCCACCACTCCGTGGATTGACCTCGAATCACGGTCCATTTTTCTTCGAATAGCGCTTTGTTCATTATCATATGGTTCTCCTAGAGATAACAATTTACAGCTGTTTGCACTGACTGGGAGTTTTCGTGTCTTTGTTTATCGGCAATTGTTGATTCCCCACGTACAAACTCTTCCACCATCGGGTGATTTGTATTCATTGTACTACGTAATATGGGTAATATCGGTGCAGACAGCTCTTTCTTTTGCTCCTCCAACACGGAAACGTGATCTATTAATAAGTGACCTTACGCAATGTCATTCTGAGCGAAGCGAAGAATCT
Source organism: Anaerolineales bacterium (assembly GCA_031389865.1). GTDB lineage: Bacteria > Chloroflexota > Anaerolineae > Anaerolineales > Villigracilaceae > Defluviilinea. The sequence goes on from JANMSY010000428.1 coordinate 3,241, forward strand.
CTGAGATTATCGTAGAGACCCTTCTCTTCGCTCAGGGTGACATACTAAAAGACATAAACTGCGTAAGGTGAGTTAATGATGTATCCGCCTAATCTCCTTCAGCTACATCCACGCCGAGGCCTAC
>JANMSY010000439.1:0-3610 GCA_031389865.1 Anaerolineales bacterium
TCCTCCATCATCCCCGAAGTCGCAGATACAATGAAGCCGATTGACGACGCGGTCCGCTGGGGATTCATGCACGAAGCAGGTCTGTTTGAAACGTGGGACATGCTTGGCGTAAAAGAGACTGTGGAACGTATGAACGCCGCAGGTTATCCTGCCGCCGAATGGGTCAATGATATGCTCCAGGCTGGCGTTGAGTCGTTCTATCAATATGAGAATGGTGAAAAGGTCGGCGTGTACGATGCGGTCGCGCAGAAATATGTAGTGCTCAAGCGACCCGAGGGCATGATCGTTCTGAAACGGCAACCTGTCCTGTCGCAAAATTCGGGCGCGACGATCCGTGACATGGGTGATGGGGTGGCGTGTCTTGAGTTCCATACGAAGATGAACGCGTTGGATGACGATATCATGAATATGGCGGTCGAAGCGTTTGACAGACTTGACTCAGACTTCGACGGACTGGTGATCGGCAATGAAGTGGATAACTTCAGCGCGGGCGCAAACCTGTTCATGATGGTGGTGGGTGCGCAGCAGGGTATGTGGGATGTGCTCGATGCCGCTGTTCGCAAATTGCAAAATTTGAACATGCGCATGCGCTATTCACCGAAGCCGATTGTTGTGGCTCCCGCGGGACTCACGCTCGGTGGCGGTTGTGAAATTACGATGCATGCTTCGCGCGTGGTTGCTGCGGCCGAAACCTATATCGGACTCGTTGAACTGGGTGCAGGCGTCATCCCGGCGGGCGGTGGCACGAAGGAATTGCTACGCCGCATTGTCAACCCTGCCATGCGTGTGGAAAATGCCGAAGCACTGGCCCCACTGCAGCGTGCCTTCCTGCAAATGGGCCAGGCAAAAGTTGCCACGAGCGCGGATGAAGCACGCGGCATGAATATGCTGGGTCCTGCCGATCGAATTGTGCTTAATCGTGAACATCTGCTCACCGAGGCAAAGAAGGAAGTGTTGCACATGGTGGCGGCGGGCTACAAACCCCCCGCGCCCGAGCTGATCTATGCGGCGGGACGCGACGCTCTGGCTGCCATCCGCATCGGCGCCTGGATGTTCAAGGAAGGCCATTACATCACGCAGTATGATCATCACATTGCCAGCAAGCTGGCCTACGTGATGTGCGGCGGCGAACTGACGCGTCCGCAGTGGGTGAGCGAGCAATATATTCTTGACCTCGAGCGCGATGCGATCCTTTCCCTGTTCGGCGAAGAGCGCACCCAGGCGCGCATGTGGAATATTTTGCAGACAGGTAAGCCTTTACGAAATTAGAGACTAGAGAATAGAGATTGGTCAGTCTCCAGTCTCCAATCTCTTCTGAAGGAGAAGACGATGAAAGACGCAGTTATAGTATCCGCCGCCCGCACTCCGGTTGGGAAAGCCAAGCGTGGAGGCCTTGCCACGGTTCGCCCCGACGAAATGGCTGCCACCGTTATCCAGGAGTTACTCAAGCGGACGCCGAATCTCGACCCCGCGCAGATCGAAGATGTGGTGATCGGATGCGCGTTCCCTGAAGGTGAGCAGGGACTCAACATGGCGCGCATGATCGCGTTGCGGGCCGGTTTGCCTGATACCGTCCCGGCCGAGACGATCAATCGTTACTGCGCATCGGGTGTACAGTCCATTGCGCATGTGGCATATGCGATCCAATCTGGACAGATCGAAACGGGCATTGCCGGCGGCGCCGAGTCTATGACGATGGTGCCAATGGCGGGATATAAGTTCGCCCCGAATCCATATTTCGCGCAGGATCTGCCGCACTATTACACAAACATGGGCCTCACTGCTGAGAATGTGTCAGAAAAATATGGCATTCGCCGCGAAGACCAGGATGAGTTCTCGTTGAAAAGTCATCAGAAAGCCGCCCAGGCAGTACACTCGGGACTTTTCGACCCTGAACTGGTCTCCATTGATGTTGAATTGACAGAATTGGATGGAAACGAAAAGCCGATCAGGAAAAACTTTACTGTCAAACGCGACGAAGGTCCGCGCGCGGATACAAATATCGACGCGCTCGCAAAGCTCAAACCTGCCTTCAAGGAAGGCGGTGTTGTCACCGCGGGTAACTCTTCGCAGATGTCCGATGGTGCCGCGGGCGTTGTGGTCATGTCCGCGGAGAAAGCTGCCCAGCTTGGACTCACTCCATTGGCGCGATTCGTCTCGTTCGCCGCCGCAGGCGTGCCGCCTGAACTGATGGGCATCGGTCCGATCGCTGCCATTCCCAAGGCATTAAAACTGGCAGGCCTCAGCATGGATGATATTGATTTGATAGAATTGAACGAAGCTTTCGCCGCGCAGTCCCTGGCTGTGATCCGTACGCTGGAAATGGATGAAAGCAGGATCAATGTCAATGGCGGCGCGATCGCCCTGGGTCATCCGCTCGGTTGCACGGGTTCAAAGCTGACCACGCAATTGATCTACGAAATGGGTCGCCGCAAATCGAAATATGGGATGGTCACCATGTGTATTGGCGGCGGCATGGGTGCCGCGGCGATCTTTGAAAATTTACAAAATTAAATGTCATTGCGAGGACGTGCTCTTTTGTCCGAAGCAATCTCCTCAAGAGTTGTGGATTGCTTCGGACCCTGAAGTCTCCTTGAAATGACATCAAATCAAAAGGAGAAATAGAAATGCCTCTCACAGTAGCAGAACTTATGGAAAAAATGCCAGGTGCGTTCCTTCCCGAAAAGGCTGCCGGGCTCGACGCTGCGATCCAGTTCAAATTCAGCGGTGCAGAGCCGGGTGATTGGAATGCCGTGATCAAGGATGGAAAGGTGGATGTTGCGCGCGGCACACATCCCACCCCGAAGATGACCCTGTCTGCCGACTCGCAGGATTATGTTAAGATCTTCACGGGCGAACTCGACGGAATGCAGGCTTTTATGCAGGGCAAGATCAAACTGACCGGTGACTTGAACCTTGCGATGAAGCTGATGCAGATGTTCAAGATCCGGTAATGGACTGGAAATCAAAAACGCCTTTTTCGCAGAGGCGTTTTTGATTCGTAAATAAGCTCTACATAAAGAGTGAAATGACCCTACTGATTGCGTATGTGATCAAACAGGTGGAGATGGACGCAAAGATGCTTGTCAGGATGCCCGCCGTTCTGGACCGCATCCAGCCTGCCATGCCGATACCGCCGACAAATACATAGATTGCACCAAACAGGATCAGTAACGCCCCCACATTCAGGTTATCCAATTGCAGTGGGACTGAGTTTAATTCAGCCGCGGCAGAAAATGACAACACTGCCACGATCAGGGAATACAGGAACATCACAGATGCAGCGGAGAACACTACGATGCCTGCTGTAGTCAACCTTCCGCTATTGTTAGATGTAAGCAGCTGGACTACTGCTGCGAGGGAAAAGCCTGCCAAAACACCTGCAAGCCCGGCCAATGCGCCTGCTTCTGCCAAATAATTCTCAACGGTCATGATTGCTCCTTTTACAATGAAAATCCAAAATGTTCTTGCAACAGTACATGAAATTCTTCTTCACTTTCAAACAGGCGTTCCGTACGTTTTCCATTCGTTGTGATGATAAGCCGCTGGTGATCCAGCGTAACACGACCCTCTTCCGTCAACCGGGAGATGACTCGCTTACGCGTAAAGA
>JANMSY010000447.1:0-10083 GCA_031389865.1 Anaerolineales bacterium
ATCCGAACGAGGGCGAACGGGATCATCCTGTCCTCCCGTCATGCACCTTTTCGACGTCGTGCCGCGCGCTCTCCGTGTCGCCCCCGTAGTCTGCGATCGCCATCTCGAGCTGCTCCCCCTCGTCGCCGCATGCCTGCTTCAATTCGGAAAAACCTGATGAGATCAGCGGTGTCAGGACGGCCAGCGTAAGAATCATGAGCACAGAAATGACACGGAGAGTGTTGCGTTGCATACGGCTTATTATAAGTTCGGAATTGAGTTCAGACCGTATCTCAGGTTTCCCTCTCAGATACCTTCCAGATCGACAACGGTCCTTTGACCTGCCCGGACATAATTTTCAAGCGGCAAGGCAGGCAAAGTTGAGTATATTCCGTGCGACTCAGGACTGAGCAGCTGGACCAGGGTTCATCACTTTCATAAAGAAGAGTTGCACCGTAGATTTCACTGTGCAACTCTTCGTTTAATCACTGACCTTACGCAATGTCATTCTGAGCCCTTCGACACGGCTCAGGATAAACTCTGCGAAGAATCTCTTAGATTATCGTAGAGACCCTTCGCTTCGCTCAGGGTGACATACCAAAAGACATAAACTGCGTAAGGTGAGTTGATCACTGATTACAGTTCAAAATTACGGCAAATTGAATGTTCTCACCAGGAAGACTGCCATCTGAGCACGCGTGACCGGCAATTCAGGACAGTAGTTCCCACCCCCACAGCCGGCTGTGATCCCTTCCGCCACCAGCTGCTTGATCCACGGCGCTGCCCAGTGATCGGTTGGCACATCCCCAAAGCCCGTGCTGGCTCCCACCCCAGGTGGACTGTAACTTGACCCATACTTGCTCCGCAGCAGAAACACCGCCATCTGGTCGCGCGTCACAGGATACTCGGGACAGTAGTTGCCGCTCCCACAGCCGCCGGTGATCTCTTCCGCTGCCAGTTGTTTGATCCAGGCCGCAGACCAGTAATCGACCGGCACATCTCCAAAGCCCGTGCTAGCTCCCACGGCAGGCGGCCCATAGGATGAGCCATGGATGCCGCGTTCCAGAAAGACCGCCATCTGGGAACGCGTGACCGGAAACTCAGGACAGTAATTCCCTTCTCCACAACCCCCACTGATGCCGGCTGCATGGAGGCGTTCTATCCATTCCCATGACCAGTAATCGGGCGGCACATCTGTGAAGGTTAATGTTGTAAAGCTCCATGTTTGGCTTAGTTCTCTAGCTCCCAGTTGAACAGCAATATTGGCTGTATAAGTCATATTAAGGGATAGTGGATCATCAGGCTTGACTGAAATCATATTGACGTAGTCGCCATTCAGCGGTGACGTTGTTGAAATGGCTATTGGTTCCCCAGACGAATTTTGCAGCGATGCGCTTTTAAGTACTACAGTTGGGTCCCAGAGAAACTGCCACGTCAGGATAATATTTGTATTGACGCCCTTTTGATTTAGCCCAGGATAGAAAACCCCATTGGGTCTAGGATTACTATCCCACGCCAGACCACGCAGAACATTCAAGCCGGCACCACAATTCTGATTGTCACAACCAAATCCAAATCCAGTTGTGACAAGATCGGGGTTTAGCATCCCAAAGCGGTGATGAGTACTGTCCATCCATACATCAATCGATATCGCGGGTGTGGTATCACTTCCAGGAGACCAAAAAAGGTTGCTCTCAGCAGCTGCCTGGGCCCCCTCTGGCGTATATCCGGGACGTCCTGGTGTTCCGCCATGCCAAAGACCTTCCGTGGGAACATTTAATAACATGTAGTTCACATGCTTGCCGAGCTCGGCTGAAAATGCCGAGGACTCGATCACAGGAGGCAGACCCGCTGCTTCCCGGTAGTAATTGAAGCGCTCCAGCCAGTTTTGTGATAGCTGAATACTGCTTGTTGTTCCCTCGATTTGGGCTTTAGGATCTACATGTGCCGCGTCTTCCGCTTGAGAGTCGGCTGACATTGGGAGTTGCATCAATAATGTGAAAGCCAAGATTATTGCTGCAACGATTTTACGAATCTGTTTGTTCATTTTTCCTCTGCTTTCACATGTAAAATAATGGCGCTCGATAACGGATAACGTGTCGAGCCTCATTATTTGATTTCGATGTCAGCTTAACAGCATTATTACTGGCAAGATCACGGTAGACTAAACGTTCTCACCAGGAAGACCGCCATCTGTGCTCGTGACACCGGGGTACCCGGACAGTAATTCCCATTCCCGCAGCCAGCGGTGATCCCTTCGGTCACCAATTGCTTGATCCACGGCGCTGCCCAGTGATCAGTTGGTACATCCCCAAAGCCCGTGCTGGTTCCCACTGCAGGCGGACTGTAACTTGATCCATACTTGCTCCGCAGCAGGAACACTGCCATCTGGTCGCGCGTCACTGGATACTCGGGACAATAGTTGCCGCTTCCACAGCCGCCGGTAATCCCTTCCGCTGCCAGCTGCTTGATCCACGCCGCAGACCAGTAATCGACCGGCACATCTCCAAAGCCCGTGCTCCCTCCCACAGCTGGAGGGGAATACGAAGAGCCATGAATGCCGCGTTCCAGGAATACAGCCATTTGGGCGCGGGTAACTGTCGCTTCAGGACAGTATTGAAGTGGACTGGTTCCACATCCTCCCGTGATTCCCGCTGCATAAAGACGCTCGATAAAGCTCCATGCCCAATAACTTGTTTGAACATCTTTAAAGGTCGGATTTTTTATGATCGTATACGTTTCGCCGCGAGTAAAATTACCATCTCCAGCATTGACTCCACCCAGCGGATTGCCACCCGCATCGATGATCATATTGTCATCCACCACATCCAGGCGGATTGTGCCATTGCCAGATCCGGTATTCACCGTGACCGTGTAGGTACTGCCTGAGCCACTCACACCTGTGACAGATGCACCCGTGACACCTGTCGTGGTCAACACAAAATCACCTGTATTTACGCCGGAAACCGATTCGGAGAAATTGATAATAAAATCTACACCAGTTGCATGGGTGGGACTGGTGTCCGCACGAATAATTGATGATACCACCGGCGGATTCGTTGGATTGGGGGATGCAGTACAAGTATAGATTCGAACATCATCCAGCCACCAACCAAAATCATTTACGCCAGTATCAAGACCCAGGCGCCATCGAAAGATGACATTTTGATTTGCCAATGAACTTAAATCGACCCGGCTTGAGATATATCCATGGCTTTCCCCTACGAACGCTGAGCGGCCAGCCAATGGATTATCGTAACCAGAGTCAACTGTCCCGTTGTAGCCGTTGTTGATAAACAATGAACCAGCATCTGTCCAGAAGGTGCCGCCGTTCGTGCTGTATTCGAGCACACCGCCATCAAAGGTGTCGAGGAAGGAATAATCTTCGAAGCCATACGCCTGGCTGAAGTGCAGATAGGCTCCTGCTGGAACTGCAACCGCCGTTTTAAATCGGGCAAAGGAGTCTGTGACCGTGGCAGGCTGATCATTTGCATAGAGCGAATGCAAACCGGAATGGGCGTATGGACCCCAAAATGCCGAGTCAAGCTGCCAACGGTTACTCCCTGAGGCTGCTCCAAAAGTCCATTTCGTTGTGCCGGATTCCATATCGTCGGCGAACACAGCCTGAGGCGACAGATTCGAGCCACACAATGGAGCGTCAGTATTGAAATTGGGATCGCTGGTTGGCTGAGCATTCATTCTGACCGCATCGGTGGCGTCGCGAACTTCCTGACAGTTAGCATTTGTAATCCCTTCGACGCCTCCAACCCGATTAAGGCAGGCTTGATAAAGTGCCCCATAGAGATCTCCATAATCTGCACCGGAAGTAAGCAAGTTCGTTTGCGCTTCATAATAAACCGCCAGGGTCTTGTTTACACCTAAAGCTGTGACCGTTTTCCCACCAAAGATGCCGCCATCCACCATCAAATAAGCAGCCTTGTTATTGACGCCGCTGTTGTGGTGCACGCCGCCGTTATCTTGAAACAAGGCATCGGTGTCATAGTTGTCACTGATGATCGAATCCGGGTCACCGAAAAGTGTTGGATCGCTCATGGAACGAAATGCGCCCACCGGGCTGTCTTCGCCAATTTGCCACTTCACATCGGCTGTATCAGTACCGGAGGTGTTGGACTGGTCCAGAAGTTCACCCCAAACATCGGAGAAGGATTCATTGATGGCACCCGATTGATAATAGTAGAGCAAATTGGATTCGTGTTGCGTGATGCCGTGGCTAAGTTCATGACCCACGATGTCGTCTGAAACCATGCCATCCCCGTAAACCATTTGAGCACCATCCCAGAACGCATTCACAAAATTGCTGGAATATTGAACAGTTGAAACGATCGTCATGCCCTGGTTGTCGATGCTATCGCGGCCGTGATGGTCATGATGGAAATTCCAAGTTTCAGCGGCATACATATGCGCCAGGTCTGCGTCGAGGTTGCTTCCATGAGTGCAGACTGCTTTGGTTTGGTCACAGAGGTACTGACCCGGCAAAGTCTCGCCATGGTTGGCTGTGTATGTTTTGCGATAGCCGCCAGTGGGTGAGACGGCGAGCGGCTTCGCAGAAACATCAGCATTCAGTTCAGTTACGTTGACCGCAGGCGCTGAGGATGCCGACTCAAATGTTCCCATATTTTTCGCACCAAGATCAATTTGATTGAAATGCAGGCTAACGGACCCGCGCTGCGCGTGGACCAACACAAGTTCCCGCACGGGCACAAATGGATCGACGGGTTTCACCTCCATACGCCAGACAAGTTCAGCCGGGCGTTGACTTGGTTTGAGGAGGCCTTCATCAAATATCCATAAGGTCGGAGTGGAGGTAATGAAATCGGCTGTTGTCTTTCGATACCATTTGGCTGCGGCGTGAAGAGCGATCCGACTCGCTTGTTCAGGATCAATCGTTGGCTGGGTGGGAAGCGAGAGATGCGGCGCCACTTCTCCATTCATCGAATAGAAGTCGCCCTGGTCATTCGTGTTGATGATTAGCTCGCCAGCCAGCACCGGAATGCCTTGATACTGCTGTTGATAGTGGACAGTCACGCGTCCGCTTGCCGCGTGAGTGGAGCGGATGGCGTTTAACTCACGAGCCGGATTCTGCAAACCAAATTCAGGCCCGAAGTATTGAGCAATCGCCATTGCGGGATCAGCCGCGCGGCTTGGAATGAATCCCAACACCTGTGAAGCGGCTACTGGACGCCCATTCGCTGAACTGATGAAATTGACTTTGCCCGTTTCAGGGTCAAGCTGACGTTTGATCCCATCGCTTGCTTGAGCAAAAGCCGGCTCAGGTCGAATTAAGGAGAACACAAGAGAAAGCAGGAAGAGATAAGTAAGAAGACTTTGAATAAACCTGCGCGCGTGTAACATGCTGCACTCCAATCAGGACATGGATAGAGTAATTGAATCGGGAGTTGCCTTAGGCTCCATCAGAAGCAACCGAAACGCGGATGATGTTGCCCAGGGCAGCTTGCACAAATTGAACTGATCCTACATTTGTAACAAAAATAAGCAGAGCAATACAAACACACTTCCCAACTCTGTGATTTGTTTCTGGAAGCGCACAATTTTCATAAAAGTCTCCATTCATAATAATCGCTATCCCACTTTTGAATATTGTAGCCATTTGATCGATGGAATACAACCCATAATTGTCGTGAATTTTGGCTGTGCAAACTTGTGCGATAGCGCAGGGTTGGGCTTATGATTTCATCATCCCATCGGGAAGACCCATGTCCCTCTCCGAAGCTGACATCTTTTCCATCAAGCAGTGGAACCGCGAAGCATGGACGAGTGACCGGTGGGGACGCAACTACCTCGGCATGCCGCAGGGACGCGCGGACTATGCCTTCTTCCAGCACATCCTCAACAGCATGTCGCCCTCTCGTGCTGCCATGAAATGCTAAAGCATTTCAAAGTTCAAAAATCGGGTGCCAGCGTCGCGCAATAGGCTCGCAATGACATACACATTCAATATGTGCTAAAAACATATTAGAATACATAGAAGGGAACCTGCTATGCAAAAAATCATCGGTGTGACCGAACTCCAGCGCAAATTCCGCCCCTTTTTTGAGAGCGTGGTTCGCAAGCGCACGCCCTTGATCTTGACGCGCGGTTCGCGCCCCGAAGCCGTGTTGATCTCTTATGAAGACTACCTGCGTTACCAGCAAATGGAAGAAAGTGAAGTGCTGGCACGCTTTGACAAGGTATGGGACCGCCTCGCCCAGGTGAACGCTTCCGTCAGTGAAGATGAAATCGCCGCCGACATCGAAGCCGCGAGACAGGGGTAGTCCATGCGCGCTGTGATTGACACGGGGGGTTTTGCCAGCGCCCTCATCCGCAGGCAAGGGACAACGGGTGATGTGTTAAGCGCCCTGAAATCGCCTCAGGGCTTGTGCAAAGTCCTCAGATATGTCACCCTCCCGAAGGACATCGGGACGATGTGAGGAAGCGCTCGCTGCGACCGAAGGGTCTCCCACACCGTATTGGAGATGCTTCGCTACGCTCAGCATGACATATTCTTGATTTTTTGAAATGATTTTGCTGACTTTAAGCAAGCCCTGAAATCGCCTCTCACCCGCTTCGGTGACGTGAGCTTTTAATGATGCAATGCGCTTCAAAATCTGTTAGCCATTGAACTGACAGAGAACATGATGGTTGATCTATTACGCTTCCGTAAAGCGGTCGTGTTAGGGTTGGAAAATCCCACGTTTGAACATCGGCGGCGATGGCTGGAGGGATTACAAACGACTGTCACTGTAACAAACGGCATTGCTATTGTAAGGTGCCGGTGGGAAGGCAAACCCATTCAATATGATTTAATTGAGTTACAAACTTCGGCAAGTGGAATATAATCATTAATATCATGGGCGTCTCACTCAATCAAATTTTCTCCTTCCTGACAAAACCTGAAGGAAGCCTGATCTACCACCTGATTCTGGTGTTTTCGATCGGCAGCGCATTACAGTCTGCATACGTGCACTGGCGATCGAGCGAATTCCCGCAGGCGCGCCGCATGATGTTCGGATTGATGATGCTGTTCACAGCGCAGATCGGGCTGTTCGTGGTCAGCGCGCTTGGAACCCAGGGGATTCTAAACCTGCCACTCTTCCTGCCTCCACTTGACCGCGCTGTCACCCTCTTTTCACTGGTATGGATGACCTGGCTGTGGGCATTCCCCGAACCCAGCCGCCCGGCAGATGCGGCCACATGGCTGCTGAGTCTACTCGTCGCCGCAGGGCTCGGCCTCGCTCTCGCGGCTTATTCGGCGGAACCCACGTTCCAACCCTATAACCTGACAACCTATGACGGCATCTGGCAGATGGCAAGTACTGGTCTTTCAGTTCTCGGCTTGTTCACTCTGCTGATACGCCGCCCCAACGGATGGGGCAACGGAGCAGCGGTACTCCTGCTCAGTCTTGCGGGCCATCTCCTGCATATGATGTTCGGCCGCGTGGAAGGTGACTTCCCCGGCGCAGTACGCCTCATGCACCTGGCGGCATTCCCCATTTTGATGACACTGCCACAGCGCTTCCCGGCGCCTTCCAGCCGTTTGACCTCCATCAAACAACAGGATGCGCCCCTGGCAGGTGAACGCCGCCGCTACAGCACGGACCCCAAAACCTTCCATGCGCTTCTGGCGCTTGCAGGCGAATCACAGGCAGATAAGGTAAGCCAGTCCATCACACGCGCCATCGCGCAGACCATGCTTGCGGACCTGTGCTTCCTCATTTATCTTACCGACAACAACAACCAGATGCAGATCGCAAGCGGGTACGACCTTATTCGCGAAGAAAATCTGGAGGGTGGGAGCATGAGCAAGGATCTCATCCCCATGCTTACCAATGCCTTGCAGCGCGGGCGTCCGCTCCGGCTGCCAGCCAGCAGCACATCCGCTGACATAAAGGGATTGAGCGACCTGCTGGGGCTGCAAAACCCGGGCCACATCATGAGCGTCCCGATTGTGACACCTGAAAAAGATCCGATCGGGGGCGTGCTTTTGTTGTCTCCATACTCCAACCGTTTGTGGAGCGCGGAAGATCAGGCATTCCTCGCCAATATTGCGATATCACTCGTCCCCATCATCCAGCGTGGACAGAAGATGACTTCGCTTGAACAGAAGAGTGAACAGACACGCCAGGCTCTGGATGTGGCAAACGAACGCATCAGGGATCTCGAACGAGGCAATACCGAACTGCTCAAACAAATGGATGCGGTCAAAGCGGACGCGCAGGAGGGACTCGCCCAGGCTGAGAATCTCGCCGCGCTGACCACGATACAGGATGAGACTCAGAAAGCGCTTGAGAAACTAAAAAACGAAAATGAAAAACTGCGCGCGTCAAAGGATGTTCAAGGCACCTGGAGTAAAACGCCCCCTCCCTCGTCCCAACTCGAAAGCGAATTGCGGCTCACACTCGAAGAAGTGGCGCGCCTCCAAAACCAGCTTGCCGAAGCGAACATGCGCGCGGTCGAAGCCGAACAGGGAGTTTCATCCACCCGTTCCATTGAACACGCAGAGGTGGTGGCGTCCATTTCACAGGAACTGCGCCAGCCGATGTCTTCCATTGTGGGATACACCGATCTGCTGCTGGGTGAGTCGGTTGGGATCCTCGGTGCGTTGCAGCGCAAGTTCGTCGAGCGGGTCAAGGCATCCACAGAGCGCATCGGCAATCTAATAGATGACCTCATCCAGGTTACCACGCTCGAAACAGGACTCAATGAACTCAAGCCTGAACCTGTGGACTTGAACGTGATCATTGACAACGCCATGTCTTATACGAGCAGCCAGGTACGTGAGAAAAACATCTCCATGCATCTCGACCTGCCCAAGGACGTTGCAGCCATCTATGCAGATCGTGAAGCGCTTCAACAGATTTTGATCCACCTCCTTCAAAACGCGGGATCAGCCTCCCCTGTGGAAGGCACTGTGCACTTAAAAGTTCAGACCAAATCGGAGGATGGCCGGGAGTACGTTCTCATCCAGGTCAGTGATAGCGGTGGAGGCATCCCTGCGGAAGATCTGCAGCGCGTCTTTACCCGCTTATATCGCGCCGATAATGTCCTCATCCAGGGTGTGGGCGATACGGGTGTAGGACTTTCCATTGCCAAGACACTGACGGAAGCACAGAAGGGGCGTATATGGGTGGAGAGCCAGATGGGCGTTGGCTCCACCTTTAGTGTACTTTTGCCGATCGCCAGAAAGATAACGGAGAACTAATGCAATCCTTACGGCAGTTGGGTGGCGGCGTCATTATCGCTCTCGTTTCCGTAATCCTGGTGATCGGCGGCATTTCACTTGCCCTGGCGGAGACGTTGCCAGCGCAGGCAACCCCATCAGCCATGGCCCCCACGCTCTCACTTGATTTTCCCACCGCCACATTTACAATTTCACCGATCATCAGCGAAACAACGACTGCCATTGTCTCACAAACACTCACCCCTTTTCTGACCAACACATTATTCGTCCCGACTGTTCCGGTCACTTGCACACCTCGTTCGGGCTGGATTCGCATTTTGACAGGCGCAGGGGATAGCGTCTATTCGCTCGCACAACAATATAAAACCACTGCAGAAAACCTGGGCGCTGCAAACTGTCTTACATCCATGGATCTTCCCACGGGATTTGCGCTGTATGTTCCGCCGGTACCCACTGTCACTGTGGTCCCATGCGGCCCACCGGCGGGTTATGTGAAAAGGCACGTTGTTCAGGCAGGCGACAATCTCTATCGCATCGCAGTGTCATACGGCCTCACCTATCAACAATTGCAGCGGGCCAACTGTATGGGATCTTCAACGACCATCCATAGCGGCCAGGTGCTTTGGGTTCCCAATGTCGCCACGCGTACACCGGTGCCTGGCGTAACCATCGTCCCCGATTTTCCAACGTCCACACCGTCACAAACATCCCAGCCCACGGCGTTGCCAACAGCAACAGCAACTTCGACGTTGATCCCTACCGTGCCTCCTACAGTCACACCTTCGAACACGCCCATTAATACACCCATTACTCCAATTCAATAGCTTATGAGAAAACTGTTACACCTAATGCTCCTCGTGAGTCTATTACTTGTAGGATGTGGAACACTCGCGCCTCCTCCACCG
>JANMSY010000477.1:0-4204 GCA_031389865.1 Anaerolineales bacterium
CAGGCAAAGGAAATGATCCACGAACTCGAAGAACTTTTGCCCATTTCGCCGATCAGCAATTTTCGCGAGCGCCTGGTTGCACATATGGAATACCTGCGGGAATCGGCGGAACGGGGAGTTGCAGAAGTACACTTTCTGCAAAAAGCGGACGAATTGCTGATCTTTATCGAAAAACATTTCGGTGTGAAGGACTTTATCGATAAGCCTGAGACACCGTAATTGGATGAGAAAATCAAACCATCACTTTGTAAGAGGTAGCGATATTTCCTTTCCTGCATAGTATGAGTTCGATCAGGCAGGACGCGCTCGCCAAAGGGAAGGTACCGCCTGAGCTGTGGCGAGCAGCTTCACGATCCCGCGATGAGGCGTGTTCATATCATGGAACTGGCCGGCGCCCTGTTCAAACCCTTTTAGCTGAAATTCGTCCAAAAACGGGCCGCGGGAACTATTCCAGCGGCTCTGGCGTTTAATGCTGAGGGTTCAAAACATGTTAGAATTTCATTAACGCAAAGCGTATAAAGCCTATGACAGACATCACTCTCGAAAAACAACCCATTCGTCGATTTGATTTTTCGCGTCTCCTGTCCATTGTCACCCGCCCGCGCCGGGCGTTTGGCGAGATGGCTGTTGAGGCGCGAGCCACATGGTTGACGCCCATGCTTGTCCTGAGCGTTACAGCCATCCTTGTGGTTATCGTTGCTGGTTATTTGAAGACTCAGGCCGCCATGATGGGCGAAGTGGAGCTGCCGCCCGACTGGCAGTATTGGTCGCCTGACATGCAGGAAAATTATATGCAGGCACAGCAGGCCACGCAGGGAGCGACCTTCATCTACATCATTCCGCTCGTGGGCGCGTTGACCGCGCTGTGGGTGGGATGGATCGTGATCGCGGGATTGCTCCATCTGGGTTCGACGCTCCTGGGTGGGCGCGGCTCGATGCAGGGCGCGTTGAATATCGTGGCATGGGCAAGCCTTCCGTTTGCGATCCGGGATGTGTTGCGGGTTGTGTTTATGCTATCGGCTGGACATGCCATTAACAGCCCGGGTCTCTCGGGCTTCGCTGCCAGCACGGGACTTTGGCCGCAGCTTCTATCACGGTTGGATGTATTCATGATCTGGTACATTGTTTTGCTTGTGATAGGCTTTGCCCTCACAGAGGGCCTGCCGCGCGGCAAAGCGGTCATGGGGGTTGTGATCGTGATGATGATTGTCCTTTTTACACAGGCAGGCTTAAGCAGCTTGATGTCGGGCCTGGGTGGACAAGCCGTCCAACGGCCGTTTTTCTAAAATGACCCAGCCATTTATTCGCATCAAGGCATTGACGAAGCACTACCAGATGGGCGGTCAGGTCGTGCGCGCCCTTGACGGGATTGACCTGGATATTGATTCGCATACCTTCACCGTTGTGATGGGACCTTCCGGCTCCGGTAAGAGTACGTTGCTGTATCTGCTCGGCGGCCTGGACCGTCCCAGCGCAGGCGAGATTGCCGTGGATGGTCAGCGCCTCGATCAAATGGATGAGAACGCGCTGGCATTATTCCGCCGTCGGACCATGGGATTTGTGTTTCAATCCTTCAATTTGATCCCCAGCATGTCTGCCCTGGACAATGTATCCTTCCCCATGCAGTTTGCCGGTGCTGCCACGAAAAGGCGCCACGAACAAGCCCACAAGCTGCTCGAGCAGGTGGGGCTTGCGAACCGTGCTGATCACCGTCCCACCGAGCTTTCTGGCGGGCAGCAGCAACGCGTTGCCATTGCACGTGCATTGGTGAATGACCCAAGCGTGATCCTTGCAGATGAGCCAACGGGTAATCTTGATACAAGCAGTGGTGCGGCGATCATGCAGGTACTCTCTGACTTGCACACTTCCGGGCGGACGGTTCTGGTCGTTACGCATGACCCACGCATGATCCACTTTGCCACACATAAGATCTTCCTGCTTGATGGACGCGTGGTCAGCGAGGAAGAATATCAGTCTGCTGCGCTACAATCCATTCAACCTTCGTAGGCCCCTGGAGTTGGGAAAAATGAAGACTACACTTTTGCGTTTTGTTGCATTATTGCTGTTGATCACCCTGGTGCTGGCAACATTTCCCTCACCTGTGTATGCGGCCCCAAATGTTGCGTCAGTTACACCTGATGAAATTATGAACAATATAGAGAATACAATTATTGTCTCAGGCACCGAGTTTGTTCCTGAAGCAGAAGTGCTGTTAAATGGGGACTCACTCGCCACCACCTTCCTCAATAGTGAAACGCTTACCGCAGTAGTGCCTGCAGATTTGCCTGCCAATACATATGCCGTTACGGTTGTTATGCCCGATGTATCAGTTTCAGGTTCTGCTACTTTAAAGATAATGTCTCCTCCCACTGAACCCCTGCCATTTGTCCGCCCGCAATTTGTGGTGAAGTCTACCAAGATAAATGGCAGCGTTTCGAACAACAGTGAGTTCAAGTTAAACGTTGTGATCGATAATGCGGGTACAGCCGCAGCGTATAGCGTGCAGGCTGTGTTTGTGTCTGCTGACCTGGTGCCACTCAAAAATGGTGGCGTTGCCGTTGTCAATAATGTTTCAGCAGGGGAGCAGGAAAACATTGCGCAGAATTTCCTTGTCACGGGATCAACCTATGGAAAAAGCGTTATCACTGTTGATGTGACGGTTACGTATTATGACGACCAGGGCAACACATACTCGGATAAGTTCAGCCTGTCCATTCCGACGACTGGAGGCGGAGGCAGCGGTATCGTATATCCCACTTCCACACCGACGGGCCTCAAAAGTTCACAACTGGTCATCACCAGTTATGCGGTCAGTATCGATCCCCTGCAGCCAGGTGAACAATTCACATTAACAGCAACAGTTCAAAACGTGGGGAATGTACGCGCCCAGAACATTACCATGATCGTGGGAGGCGGCTCAAGCGGCAGCAGTGGTGGTGAAACACCACAGCCTGGCGGGGTCTCAGGCGGCAGCGGGGAATTCACCAACTTCGCGCCGGTGGGTGCGTCGAATGTGCAGTCGCTGGGTGATCTCGCGGCGGGCAACATGATCCAGGCCAGGCAGAACCTGATCGTGAATGTGTCCACCAACCCGGGCGCATACCCGATGAAGATCACCTTCTCTTATCTGAATGACAAAAATGAGTCGATCAACGACGAACAGGTCATTACATTGCTCGTGTATAGCCTGCCCAATGTGGATGTGAGTTTCTATCGACCTCCTGACCCGTTCTTTGTGGGGGAACCCGGTGCACTGCCGATCCAGGTTGTGAATATCGGAAAGCGTTCCGCTGTGCTGGGTAACATGAAATTGACAACAGACGCGGGGACGATCGAAAACGGGAGCGGCTTGATCGGTTCGATCGATACGGGCGGTTACTTCACGCTCGACTCCATGCTGATCCCCGAACAGTCTGGCACAGTAACCATGGATGTCACCATTGAATATACCGATGATTTTAATCAGAAGCGCACCATGACCCGTGCCCTCGAAGTGGAAGTAATGGAGGGAATGATCGAAGAGCCCATCATTGATCCGTCCATGGGAGGCGGAGAGGGATTCCCTGTTCCAGGCGAAGAGACTGCGCTCCAAAAAGTCTGGCGTTTTATTCTTGGCCTGTTCGGGCTGGATAGCGCTCCACCACCCGCTGGCGGTGAAGAGATCCTGCCGGAATTCGAAGAGCCAGCTCCCGAAATCAAACCCGGTAGTGGAAAAGGGTAATCCTATAAATTTATGAAACCACTTGATCTGCTCCGCCTCATTTTTGGAAACCTGAACCGCCGTAAAGCGCGCGTGGCACTGACCGCAATTGGCGTGGTCATTGGTACAGCCGCGGTCGTGATCCTGGTTTCACTCGCCATTGGATTGCAGAGGAACGCCAACGAACAACTGTATGGCATCGGCGACCTGAAGCAGATCCAGGTCATGCCTTCGTATGGCGGCGAGGGTGTGTTCGTGGGTGGTGGTGGCGGCGGGGTGGGTATTCCAATGGAGCCGCAACAACAGGCCTTATTAACGAATTTTGTGCTTAACGACTTGCGCGCCATCCAGGGTGTGGAGAGTGTCGTTCCGCGCGACTATCTTATGGCAGGTGGGCTGATCCAATATCAGAAAATGGAAGCCGGAGCAAATATTATTGGGATCGATACGACCGACCTCTCGAGCCTGGGGCTGGAGGCAGCGGAGGGCAGCACGGAACTTGCA
>JANMSY010000486.1:0-4798 GCA_031389865.1 Anaerolineales bacterium
CGGTGGAGATGATCTTCTTTCCTTCTGATGTGTACATGATGCCTCACAGTTTAGGTTGGGTATTGGAGAGGCGATTGTACTTCCGATTAGGGGTATATGTAAACTTGTTATGGCAATGGAGACTTAATTCAACCACCCTCAGGCAGAGCAACATTCACCCGCTCCGCGAAAACAACGTTCATCTTCTCTACTTACTTTCTCCTCAGCGACAACATCGTCAGATCATCGGCGGGAGGCATATCCTTGACGAAATTGAGCAGGGCTTTTTCGACCACATCCAGCAACTCGGAGGCGGAGGAGCAAAGATTGGCTTGTATTGCTTCGAGGAGACGTTCTTCGCCAAAGAATTCACCGTCAATATCGAAGGATTCGGTCAGGCCATCGGTGTAGAGCAGAAGGCTGTCATCCACATCAAACTGGATGACGCGCTGCGTGTACTTTGCTTCTTCAGATGCGCCGAGGGCAACACCCGTACGTGTGAGACGCTCCACTCCCCCATTGCATTTGATCCACAGCGGAGGGTTATGTCCGGCGTTGACGTAGGTCAGCTCATTGCTGGTCATATCGAGCACGGCATAGACTGCGGTCACGAACATACCCTGCTTTGTATCGGGGACAAGCAGATCGTTGACACGGCGCAAGGCATCCGCGGGGCCATCGTTTTCGATAACGGCGGCGCGCACCAGGGTCCGTGTGAGTGCCATGAAGAGTGCAGCAGGAACACCCTTGTCCGCGACATCGGCAATGAAGAGTCCGAGTCGGTTATTAGGGAGTTCAAAGACATCATAGAAGTCGCCGCCGACCTGACGGGCAGTCTTCCAGCGTGCGGAAAGGTCCCAGTTCTCGTATTGAGGCAGGGATTCAGGGATGAAGGTCTGCTGGATCTGGCGCGCCAGCTGAACTTCGGTTTCGAGGCGTTCACGGACAACCATCTCCTTTTGCAGGAGGTCATTCTGAAGAGCAAGTGCAGCCTGTTGGGCAATGCCTGTGATGATCTCAAGACGACGTGAGCGGAAGCGCAATCCGCCTGCTGCCTCTTCAATGAGGATGACACCATACAGGTCGTTCTTGACCGCGATGGGGACAGCAAACAGGAAGGCGCCCGGATTCCCGAGATTGATATCCTGGGTTGGGTCAACCGAAAGCCAGGTGTTCAAACCACGCTGGTCAGGAAGTTCACATGCCATCATGCCTGTTGCGCCGCGACATGCATCGAGAAACGCAAATTCGCCCGGCAGGAATGAACGATCCCAAAAGACCCGTTCATCCTCTTCACTGAGGCCGTATTGCTGTGAGGGACGATAGACTTCCTTCTCGGCCTGCCACTGATAGAGAGCGGCTCGTTCCACGCCGACGAGGATCGGCAGGATGCGGATGATGGTACTGAGTATTTCATCCAGATCGTTGAGACTGACGATGGCCTGAGCCACCTGCAATAATGCAGCCGAGGCATAGGCCTGTTCCTGTGCAGAGTCATACAGTCGTGTATTTTCGATCGCGACTGCAGCGTAACTTGCGAAGGTAGTGGCCATTGCCTGGGCTTCGTGTCCATAGCGGCCGGGCGTGCTGTGAGATAGTGTGATCACGCCCAGGTTTTGGTCGCCCACACGCAGTGGCACTGCCAAACCTGAGTAATCCTGATTAAACCCGGTAATGATCCCGGTCACCCAGATCGGGTCCGTTGCTTTTCGGATGACCGGGTTCTCAGAATACAGGGCATCCATCAAACTATCGTAGGCGTCCGGTAATGAATAAAGTGTAGCCTCAAGCTTGTCTTCATCGCAGTTGTGACAGGCGGCAAGATACAGCTCGTCGTCTTCCAGCAGCCAGATCGCAGAAATATCAACGGGCAGGTTGCGATCCAATTCTGCCAGGATGGCCTCGAGCACATCATCCACGCCTACATCGGCAGAGATCAAGCCCGCCACCTCGCGCAGGCTGTCTGCCACCTGCCGCCTCCACTGCTCGGAGCGATATAGATCCGCGTTGTGGATGGCTATGGCAATATTATCTGCGACCGCTTCGAAAATCACATGGTCGTCTGCTGTAAAGGCATTTCGGTCATGAGACTGAATATCCAGCACGCCAACCACTTCGTTGCCATATAAAAGCGGCACGCACAATTCTGAATTAATGTCTTCAGGAGGCAGGGGTGAAGGGCGGTAACGCTGGTCTTGTGTCACATCGTTCGCAAGGACCACCTTCCCTTCACGTGCCACCCAGGGAATGATCCCCTCCGCGTCATCCAGCGGAAGTGTGTAGCCTATGAGTTCATGACTGCGTGTGCCACTGCCCGCCTGATATTCGATCCGCCGGCGGTTTTGATGCACAGTGAATAGATGAATATAGGGATAGCCAAAACGGCCATGGATCAGGTTGGCTACGTTCTCCATCAAGGTCCGCAATTCGAGCGATGAACTGACACTTTTGCTGACCTCTGCGATCAGTGTCAACTGGTCGGCGCGGCGCTGCACGTCACTGTACAGGCGCGCGCCTTCCACAGCACGCGCGATCGTATCGGCCAGCGCTTCCAGGATCAACAGGTCATTGGGGTGAAAGGCATGTTCCTCATCGCTCTGGACATCCAATACGCCAAGCACGCGATTTCCCATTTTTAGTGGGATGACCACCTCGGAGCAGGTCTCAGGCAGCACATCGGTGAACCGATAGCGGGAGTCTTTTTTTACATCCTCGACCAGGATCCGTTCCCCCTCCGCCGCGGCCAATCCCACCAGCCCCTGCCCCATCTCCACTTCCAGCGCGACCGATGCCTCGGGCTTGTCTGCGCGTGAAGCCATGGCACTGGCACGGAACCTGAGCGACGTGGAATGACGACGCGATGTAAAGATGGCAACATAGTAGTAATGGAATGTTTGCTGGATCAATTCCGTGACGCGGCGGGCAAGTTCATCCACGTTCATCACGTTTGCGATCTGCGAACTGACTTCACGTACAAGATTCAACTGGTTGAGCCTGAAGCGTTCCACTGCAATACGGTGCGCTGCGATGAGACTTACGGCGACAACGCCCGCCAGCCCCTTCAGCGAATCGAGCTCATCAGAGGTGAACTCGGGCCCCGTTGGGCGGGTGACCTGGAGCGCCCCAAGCACCATACCCTGCTCCTCGAGCGGGACCGCGGCCCAGGTCTCGCGCGAGGCGAGGTTCCCTGCTCCACGCTGCTGTTTGGTGCGGATATCGCGGGCTTTGAGGGCGCGCTGCATGCCAGGCAAGGCTGGCTCTGTCGGAAAAAGACTCCCCACGGCAATGTTGGGCAAACGGAAAAGGTTTTCACGCAGCCAGATGTGTGCATCCCCCTGCACCAGGCGCGAAGTAATGCCGACAATGATATCGCATTGTACAGAGAGAGAGGGGGCACTGACGATCTGCTCCCCCAAGCTGGCGATCTCGCGCCAATCGGGTGAAGGAGGCGAATGCGATGCGGCTTTCATGGCCATCACCTCTTACGCTTGATCATCGTCAGTACGTTGCTTTTATCTTTCCTGGGTTCGTAGTGGACTTCATCCATTAGTTTGCGCATCAGAAAAATTCCGAGTCCCCCGATCTTGCGCTCAGACAAATCGGCTTTTAAATCCGGCACTGGGATTACAGACGGGTCGAACGGATCGCCGTAATCAATCAGTACGATTCGGATTGCATCTTTTTCCATGCCGCATGAAAGATCCAACACACCGTCGGTCACACCTTCATAGGCATGTTCTATGATATTGGAAGCGGCTTCATCGGTCGCGAGCTGGATGTTATATACATCCTTTTCATCGAAGCCAGCGCTGCGAGCGATATCACCCACGAAATCGCGGATTTCATCAAGGAATTTGAACTGTGCAGCAAATTGGACAGAATGCATATGGCAAATTTAAAGCCGCCCCAGCGATGAAAGCTAAAGGCGGCATCCTTCCATGGATTGAATGCAATGCTCCACAACCCGGCAAAAAACGTTTAGAAATAACCTACTGCCAGCAGCGAATCATCGAAGGTTTTGAAAAGCTCGGTGAACCCGGCTAATTCAAGCGCTTCACGAATGCGATCGGGTACGCTTGCCAGGACGACCTCGCCGCGATTGTAACGCTTGCAATTACGCTGTGCTGCCAGGAGTGCACGGAAACCCGCACTGGACATGTATTCCAACTCGGCCATGTTTACGACGATCTTGTATTTTCCTCCATCGTTTGCGGCTTCGAGTGCCTGCGCCAGCTGCGGAGCAGTGGAACTATCCACTCGTCCCTTAACCGTGATCATATCGCAATGCTTGAATTCTTGAACCGTGATCTCCATGACATCCTCCAGGTTGAATGTACGGTCTAACTGGCGGGATTATATCATGAGAAATTACACGCCTATGCAGGATTACTTTGTGCAACCGTGGTAAATATTATTGCCATTTCGAGGATATGGGGCCAATGCCATACTTACCAGCATCCCAGGATAACCGCATGTTAATGCCGGAATATCAGGAACAAATCCTGGCTTATTTAACAGACTTGATCACGAAATTGATCAGACGCTGGTGAAGTGACATGTTATTTTTGAGACGATTTGTAGTAACTCATCCTCTTAGACACTCCCAAAAATCACGGCTTTAAAAAAGTCACTTGACAGATTCTCAACATGTCATGCTGAGCGGAGCGAAGCATCTCTACTACAGGGAACGAGACTCTTCGGTCGCGGAAGAACGCTCCCTCAGAGTGACATAATTATGGACTTTGTTAAAACCCTGTCCCAAAATTCACGCCAGATAGCATGAAAGTAAAATACGGGTTAAAATCACAAGATTGGAGCA
>JANMSY010000508.1:0-2346 GCA_031389865.1 Anaerolineales bacterium
GGCAAGTGGATATTGCTCCCGCGCGCAGAGGTCGCTCGCAAGGAGCTGCCCGAAGCGATCTTCCACGCGGGCGGCGTGCCTCACGAGATCTCTGTTTATAAGACCCTGCCAACACAACCAGACGCGGATGGCCTGGCCGCGTTGAAATCGGGGGTGGATGTCATCACCTTCACCAGCGCGTCCACAGTTGAAAACTTCGTCGCCCTCGCGCGCCTGCACAGACTCGATCCGTTGCACCTGCCCAACAACCCGCTGTTTGCCTGCATCGGACCCATCACAGAGCAGGCGGCCAGAGAAGCAGGATTGGTTCACCTTGTTGTGGCGAAGGAGTACACAACAGATGGATTGACGGAAGCCATTGCAAATAGGGAGACCCTATGACCCTGCTTGAACTTGAAACTCGAACTCGCCTATCGTCGCTTGTGCACCGTCCAAGGCGTCTGCGCGCCAACCCCGCCATTCGTGCAATGGTGCGTGAGACCGAGCTGAATGCACGTGACTTTATCTACCCACTGTTCGTGCGGCACGGCACCGGGCGGAGCGAAATCCGCTCGATGCCGGGTGTGTATCAACTGTCAGTAGAGGAAGCAGTCCGGGAAGCGGAAGCAGCCGCAACGTTGGATGTGAACGCGGTCATCCTGTTCGGGATCCCCAAAGAGAAGGACCCGGTCGGGCTTGAAAATTTCGCGGAAGATGGAATTGTCCAGCAAGCCATTCGTGCCATCAAGAAGGAAATCCCCGAGATGGTTGTCGTGACAGATGTATACCTGTGTGAATATACCGATCATGGTCACTGTGGCATTCTGAATACAGGTGAGCATTTTCAGGCGGGTCTGCCTGAAGGGTATGTACTGAATGACCCAACGCTGGATGTGCTGGCAAAGGTCGCGGTTTCACATGCCGAACGTGGTGCAGACATCGTCGCCCCGAGCGGCATGATGGATGGCATGGTTGCGTCCATTCGTGAGGCGCTCGATCTTTCTGGTTACGAAAATCTGCCAATTTTGTCCTATGCCGTGAAATATGCATCGTCGTTCTATGGCCCGTTCCGTGATGCCGCGCAGGGAGCGCCAAAGTTTGGCGACCGGAAATCGCACCAGATGGATCCTGCGAATGTACGCGAAGCATTGAGCGAGGCGGCACTGGATGTGGAGGAAGGCGCGGACATGTTGATGGTCAAGCCTGCGCTGGCGTATCTGGATGTGATCCGTACCGTGAAGGACGCGTTTCCCGCATTGCCAATGGCGGCATACAACGTCAGTGGCGAGTATTCGATGATCAAAGCCGCCGCCGCGAACGGCTGGGTGGATGAGGCAAAAGTGACGCTTGAAACATTGACATCGATCAAACGTGCGGGAGCAGATGTGATCATTACCTATCATGCGGTTGAAGCAGCAGGATGGTTGAAATAGTGCAATGACATCATTAAACTCAGGAGACTCAATGACTCTCAACAACTTAGCCCCCCGTGCCGCATCTGAGCGGTCGATGCACAACCAGCACATGGCGCATGCCGATTTTAATCTGGCCCCGTTTACGATCGCGTGGGAAGTGACACGCGCCTGTGCCTACGCTTGTGTTCACTGCCGTGCCGATGCTCTTCACACTCCGGATCCGCATGAATTGAATACTGAAGAATCATTGCAGTTGATCGATCGTCTGGCTGAATTTGGCTCGCCGATCCTGATCTTCACGGGCGGTGACCCGATGATGCGCAGGGATTTGCATGAATTGATCGCGTACGCCACGCAAAAAGGTTTGCGCTGCTCTTTGACACCGACTGCCACTGCACTGCCAACAACCGCGCGGCTTGAAAAAGTGCGCGATGCGGGGATCCGCCGAATTGCACTCTCGCTCGATGCGCCAGGCGCCGCTATTCATGATCATTTTCGGCAGGTGGCTGGCTCATGGCAGCGCACGATGGACATTTTGCACCGCGCTCAGTCCATTGGGATGAGCGTACAGGTAAATACAACCGTTGCAAAACACAACGTGGATATTCTCAATGAAATGGTGCCGTTCATTCAGGAAGTGGGCGCTGTGCAATGGTCGCTGTTTTTTCTTGTGCCGACTGGGCGTGCCCAGGCCGGCAATATGATCTCCGCGGAAGAACACGAGCGTACCTTCCACTGGCTTTATGACCTTTCCAAGAGTGCGCCATTTGACATTAAATCCACGGCTGCGCCAATGTATCGCCGTGTGGCGATCGAACGCAAACGTGCGGAACAGGGTGGCGATACACCGGTCACGTTCCAGGGCGCAGGCTTTCAATATGCAGATGGACTGAATCGTCCGACGCGGGGTGTCAATGACGGAAACGGATTTTTATTTATTTCGCACATAGGC
>JANMSY010000555.1:0-1972 GCA_031389865.1 Anaerolineales bacterium
GAATTGGAGATGTGCGGCTTGCATATTGGAATCTACCCACTGAAGCACTTTACGAAGAAGCAGTCTTTCGCGGTGAGGGCATCACGTCTGTAGGTGGGCCGTTCGTCGCGAATACTGGCAAGCATACAGCGCGTTCGGCAAATGACAAGTTTGTGGTGCGTCATGTAGATTCAGAGAACAATATTTGGTGGGGAGTCTATAACCGTCCGTTCGAAGGTGGAAAGTTCGACAGATTATATGACCGTATGTCTGAGTATTTACAGGGTAAGGATGTGTTCGTGCAGGATGTATATGCCGGCGCGGATGAGAACTATCGCCTTTCGGCGCGCTTCGTTACCGAGCAGGCCTGGCACAGTATGTTCATTCGCAATATGTTCATCCTTCCGCAATCTTTGGATGAATATAAGAACTTTGTCCCTGAGTTTACGATTGTTGCCGCACCCGGTTTCAAGGCGGATCCGGCAATGGATGGCACCGACAGTGAAACATTTATTATTTTGAACTTTGAGCGAAAGCTTGCGATCATCGGAAATACCGCCTATGCCGGTGAGACGAAGAAAACTGTATTTACATTATTGAATTATTTGTTGCCGCTGGAAGGCGTGCTCTCCATGCACTGTTCGGCAAATGTCAACCCGGAGGATGAGCATGACGTGGCTCTTTTTTTCGGCCTCAGCGGAACTGGGAAAACGACTCTTTCCGCGGACCCGACGCGGCGACTCATTGGCGACGACGAACATGGCTGGAGCGAAGATGGCGTCTTCAACTTCGAAGGCGGATGCTACGCCAAAGTGATCGGTTTGTCTGAATCTGCCGAGCCCGAAATTTATGGAACCACAAAACGGTTTGGGACGATTCTCGAGAACGTTACGATTGATCCCGTTACCCGTGAAATTGACCTGAACGACGACTCGATCACCGAAAATACGCGCGCGTCCTATCCGCTGGAGTTTATCGCCAACGCCGTGCCTGAGAAGAAAGCTGGGCATCCCAGGAACATTATCCTATTGACCTGTGACGCGAGTGGAGTCATGCCGCCGATCGCGCGCCTGACCCCGAACCAGGCACTATATCAGTTCATTTCAGGCTACACTGCCAAAGTAGGTGGAACGGAGATCGGGTTGGGAAAAGAGCCAGCTATCACATTCTCAGCCTGTTTCGGCGGTCCGTTCATGGTGCATCATCCCTCCAAATATGCGGAACTGTTAAAAGAAAAGATCGAACGCCACGACGTCAAATGCTGGCTGGTGAATACAGGCTGGGTGGGAGGTCCGTTTGGTGTGGGCGAACGCATCTCGATCAAGCATACGCGTGCGTTGTTGAGCGCCGCGTTGACTGGGCAACTTGCAGAGGTTGAATATAATCAGGATCCGGTATTTGGTTTTGAAGTTCCCCGCACTTGCCCCGGTGTTCCTGATGATGTTCTGGAACCGTGGTCTTCATGGCCGAACCGCGAGGAATACGACAAGAAATATAAACAGTTGGCGCAGAAGTTCATTGAGAACTTCCAAAAGTTTGAAGATGGAACACCGCAGGAAGTGATCGATGCAGGGCCAAAAGTTTGAGCCAATAGATCTCAATCGTTTAATTTTTTGATGCGACGCTCAAGATAGATCAAACAATGTGACAAAGAGCTGGGCAACTTGCCCAGCTCTTTTATGATCATATCTGACCTAAATCCATTAGATGTGGGTGGCATCAGGCGCATCTACTTTTTACAAGACCAATTGCCCTCTCTCTTCTGGCAGCAGCTTACCGGGGTTCATCAAGTTTTGCGGGTCGAGCGCGCGCTTGATGGCATGCATCACCGCCAGCGCGTTTGCGCCGTGTTCAGCCTCCATGAATTTCATTTTCCCCAAACCCACACCATGTTCGCCCGTGATTGTCCCGTCCAGTGCCAGGGCGCGTTGGACAAGCCGCTCATTGAGGCGTTCGGCCTCCGCATATTCCTCAGGTTTGGTAGGGTCCACCA
>JANMSY010000563.1:0-9562 GCA_031389865.1 Anaerolineales bacterium
GATTGCACCAAAAAATGCACATGATCCTTATCCGTTCCAATTTCAAGAAACTCAATATGATACCGCTTCGTAATGTCCAAACAGATTTCTTTCAGCACCCGATCCACTGTTTCATCTATGACTGCTCGTCTATACTTCGCTTGACACACAAAATGATAGATTAAGATCGATACATTATGACTCTTTCGGATTAAGTGACTCATGCACTTATACTATCACGCCGCAGAGCGGCGGGGTATTACACCCCTGATGGAATAAAATAGAACAAAAAGTCCACTTGCGGCCTCATGCGAGGGGCGCAATGGTTGCCGGTCATGAGCCTGGATAATGGAAAGAGCAGAAGTGTGGAACTGGTTTAATGATAAATACAGTGCTGAACTGAAACTCCGCTCAGCACTGTGTTTGTTATTGGATAATGCCAGGGGCAGGCAACATTCAAGCTAACGGCATCCATTCAAGCGTTCGATAAGGTTGTCCACGCCGGCCACGGAACATTAATCCTGTTTTTTAGGCAACCAGACATGGATTGCATGTGGGATCAAGGTAATGGTGATCGGTGTATTCCCTATTAACTCGCCATCGCCCTGAACCGGGATCGGATGGCTGGCCCGGATCTTAACTTCACGCATGGCATCCAAACACTCCAATTCTTCGTTTTCTTCAGACGGTTTGGTGATCATCTTAAAAGCGACACGAACGTAATCAAAAATACTTTTCAGTCGTATATGACAAACAGATAATTTGCCACTGTCAAGACTTGCATCCGGATCGAGTTCCAACGCTTTAAGCCCCAAAAGAATCCCGCTATTTGCCACGAAAATCTCTGAAGCACGGATATGGACACTCCTGCCATCCAAATCCACTTGAAATCTATATGTATGGACCCGGGTATTTCTTTTCAAGGCTTGCCAGATGAAAGCAAATACTCCAAAACGATTTATATCTTCACGCTTTGCCGACTTCATAATACCTGCGCTTGTTCCCACACTGACATTTAGAAGATAATAGCGCCCGCCAACCTCAATAACATCGATTACTTTTTTCCGAGGGCTGGAAACCCACCAGCTCACTGCGTCATCCCCCCCAAAAGGGATCTGCAGTTCACGCGCCAGGGCATTAACAGTCCCATTCGGAATGATGACAAGGGGGAATTCTGTATTTACCAGGCCGCTTGCAACACCCGAGACAGTACCATCCCCGCCCATGGCGACAAAACGCTCAAAGCCATTCTTAATGGCAGCTTTGACAACTTCGCGCATATCCTCTTTGCCTGTCGTTTCATATATTTCAAAGGGAATCTGGTGTTCCTTCATCACCTGGCTGAGTCTTTCACGCACGACATCCACTTCTGCCTGGCCAGATACTGGATTTTGAATGACATATGTTTTCATAATAGCTTCCTCTCCCCATTACCATACCATAATCCATCGTAAAATCCCGGACAAAATCGAGGTACAAAAAAGGATATAGTTCGTTAATCATATTGCAACGTATATCCAAAGGTATATCCCGAGCCCAGGCCGTGATATAGGTTCAGGCAGGCAATAGCGTGCTACTTTGGAAGAGGTGAGTTTATTCTATATCGACAGGAGAGAAAGATGAGAAAAACAGAATATCAAAATGAACCCCGCAGTAGCTCAGGATTGATTGCCTTTCTGATCGGCGGAATCGTGGGAGGCACACTTGCCTTACTTTACGCGCCCCAGTCTGGCAAGAAGACTCGTGAGTTCCTATTGACTGAGGGTCAGGAAACGGCTGAAAAAGTAATGAGTTCAATTCGTGAGGCGCAGGAGAGTGTTCTTGCCACCATTGAAGACGCACAAGTTCGCATGGAGGCCATGAACCACGACACCCGGAAACGGCTTGAAAAGCTTCGCGAAATTGCGCGCAACACAGTTGGCGAACAGAAGGAGACTCTCAGAAGAGGATACGGTGAAGCAAGAGACGCGATGAAGGATTAATCGTGCTCACGTCTTTGTATATCACAAAGTGAATACACGCCCACCCATCTCAGTGGATGGGCAAATTAGATTTGATAAGGAGGCAATATGCGCTTGGTTAAAGGAGCAGATATCTACTCTTCCCAGGGTGAGAAGCTTGGCACGTTGGACCGGGTGATCCTCGACCCATCCACCAAGGAGGTAACACATCTTGTGATTGGAAAAGGTCTCCTATTTACCACCAATAAGGTTGTTGCATTGGATAGGGTCAACCCGGAAATAGAAGATAATATCACCCTTCTCAGCCCCCAGGAAAATCTGGATGAGTTCGACGATTTTGAAGATACCAATTACGTCAATTTGGCTCCCGCGGATCGTGATGGTGCAGAACAGGATGTTGAGGCCGCGTACTTGTACCCGGCGACCAACCTTGCATGGTGGCGAAGTGGCATGTCCGGCACGTATGGAGGGGTCTATCCGTCCATGCCGATTTATGTACGCAAAACAAAGCAAAATATCCCGCAGGGAACCATCGCTCTTGAAGAGGGCGCAAAGGTGGTAAGCCGGGACGATAAACACGTCGGTAACATTGAGCAGGTGCTCGTGGATTCGCAGGATAACCGCGTCTCGCATTTTGTGATCAGCGAGGGATTCCTATTCAAGCAGAGGAAACTGATCCCTGTCTTTTGGATCTCTGGCATCGAAGAGGACGAGGTCCGCCTGTCCGTTGAGGCGGATTTCATGGATAGGCTACCGGGCTATCAGGCTTCAGAATAGGGCTACTGGAAGAGGGGGCTTTTGAATTTAAGCACTACGAACAGCCCGCAAAGCTTACGTTTTCAAAGTAAAATAGCCTGCATGATTCAATACTTCGCTGGTGACTATCAGGGCCCCGCGTTTGAATCTTTGGGATTGGCACATCTTGGAGCACTCGCCTTCCTGATCGTCTTGAATCTCTTTCTGCTTCGCTTCAGGAATTCAAGCGATGGAACCAAAAGCGCCATACGCTGGATGCTGGCATTGATCCTGTGGGGCAATGAAATTGCCTGGCACTATTGGAACTACACCGTAGGCAAATGGACCATCCAAACCATGCTTCCATTGCATATATGCAGTCTGCTTGTGTGGGTCGGAGCACTAATGCTCGTTACCAGGAGCTATAGAATTTATGAGTTCATGTATTTTATGGGAATAGGTGGGGCAATTCAGGCACTCGTAACTCCCGATCTTGGAATATATGGTTTTCCCCACTTCCGATTTTTTCAGACTTTTACTTCGCACGGATTGATCATCACAGCTGCCATATTCATGACGGTTGTCGAAGGGCTGCGGCCCACATGGAAGTCGCTGATCCGGGTCGCTCTCTGGATGAATATCTATGCGCTGCTCGTTTTCTTTCTCAACAGCGCCATTGGCAGCAACTACCTAATGATTAATGGCAAGCCGACCATTCCCAGCTTGCTCGATCTTCTTCCGCCGTGGCCAATGTACATCCTGTATATGGAATTGATCGGTGTTGTCACCATGCTTTTACTCTATCTTCCATTTGGGATCCGCGACTTGCGCGACCGATATCTCCTAAACAAGGACAATGCTTCCCGGTTGGAAAGCATTTCAAAGTAAAGGAGAGTAACAGATAATTAGGCCGAAAACCGACCCAATGCACAGTTACTGTTTAACGGGATGGTTTGGGCCAGTTTATCAAGCTGTACTTGCATTTCGGAGACAAATGCAAACGCCTTGTTATGTTCTTCTGACATTTTTTCGATAAAATCGTTGTCGCTGCTTATGTTATTCCCCGTCCTGCTTATACGCTCAATATACATATCATATACTCGTTGAAGAAGGGCTCTCAGTTTTTTATTGAGATCCCGTAACACGGTGTCATTTAGCGCATCAATACGAAATTCTTTCTTTCCCGCAATGTCCATTAATGAGACTATTTCCTGTAATGCCCTCGTTTTATGATCAATCGTTTTTAAGTACTTGAATGTCCTGCTGATGTGTGTCAGTTTTTGAAAAGCAGCGAGGCAAAAATCCAAGTAATCGCGGGCTTCTTCTATCCTCATGTCATAAATTGCAGAACGTCTATTACGGTCTCTGCATTCTAAAGCCCACTGTCCACATCCTAAGCAGTGTTTTTGTGTAAAAAAATAGTTCTTAACTATACCTAACAGGTCTGAATGAACTGCTGTTGATCTTCTTGTTTTTGCTTCGGGGATAAGATAATCCTGATTGCTTTGATGTACCTGAATCATATCCAGAAAATTCGCAGTTCAGAGTTTTCATTCTGGTTGGGCTGGATATTCTCATTACTGCGTACCAGCTTTCTTACAAATCATCTTCACACAGCAGGTAGTTTTCCAATGCTAACCACCTTTCTGCGCCGCTTCTATTGCTCGTATCAAGACGAGCAAATATCCTAAGAGTTACATTAAATGGCGATAAGGCTTTGCATTTGTGAAAGCATTTCAAAATAAGGTAGAATATGTGCCAAGCCTGTCGGGGCGATGGCGGAATCGGCAGACGCAACGGACTTAAAATCCGTCGGTGGAAACACTGTGAGGGTTCGACCCCCTCTCGCCCCATCCTTATACTGTCATTGCGAGCCGCCGTTACTTGGCGGCGTGGCAATCTCCCTCTGAAAGGGATTGCTTCGTCGCCTGGCTCATCGCAATGACATTTGCTTCCAAAAGGTGACCATGTACTTCACTCGTCAACAGCTTGAAGAGATTGAGGATAAAAGCCTTGCTCCCTATGGCCTGCGGAGCCGCGACTCAAAAGGCCGCGCCTATCTCGATAACGAGCCGCAATATCGTACAACGTTTCAACGGGACCGTGATCGTATACTCCACACCACAGCCTTTCGGCGTCTGGAATATAAGACGCAGGTCTTCATCAACTACGAAGGGGACTACTTCCGCACCCGCCTCACCCACACGCTGGAAGTTGCCCAGATAGGCCGCACCCTGGCGCGCTCCCTGGGCGGTAACGAGGATCTTGTCGAGGCGATCTGTCTGGCGCACGACCTGGGACACTCCCCCTTCGGGCATTCCGGTGAAGTGGTGCTTGCCCGTTTAATGAAGGACTTCGGTGGCTTTGATCACAACCGACAATCGCTTCGCATTGTCACAGAACTGGAAGAGCGTTACCCGGAGTTTCCCGGCCTAAATCTCTCGTGGGAAGTACGCGAGGGAATGGTGAAGCATGAATCAGAGTATGATATTTCTGACGCGCGCGACTTCAGCCCGGATTTGCGTGGCAATCTTGAAACGCAAATCGCAAATGTCGCAGATGAGCTGGCCTATACAACGCACGATCTTGATGATGGACTTCGCTCAGGTATGATCACGCCGTTCATGCTCGAAGGGATCGCGTTATGGGAAATCCTGCGTGAGACGTATAAGTGGAGCGGACCGAACCTGGACGACATCGAGCGCCATCGGATGATCCGCCAGCTGGTCGGGCTCATGGTCACGGATATGATCGAGGCCACAGATAAGCGGCTGAAGGAAAGCAAGGCAAAATCGTCGCTCGATTTACAAAAACTTAAACAGAATGTAATTGGCTATAGTGAAGAAATGCAGAGACGCAATCGCGAGCTCAAGGATTTTCTCTACAAAAATCTCTATCGTCATTTTCGTGTTGTAAGGATGCAGGTCAAGGCGGAACGAATCATGACAGACCTCTTTAACGCCTATCGCTCGGAACCACTTATGCTGCCAGCCTCTGCTCAAAAGTTTGTCGATCACCGGGGTCTGGAACGCACGATTTGTGATTACATTGCCGGCATGACAGACCGCTACGCCATTGAAGAGCACCAGAAGTTATTTAATCCGTTGGAGAAACCATAGAATCTGAGGTAGAAAAATGACACATCAAACATCGTACTTAACGCAGGAAGGCGAGAAGAAATTGAAGACAGAACTAGCAGAGTTGAGCGGGCCGCGCCGTGAGGAACTATCACAGCGGTTACGCTCGGCAATTCAAATGGGCGACCTCTCTGAAAACGCTGATTACCATAAAGCCAAGGAAGACCAGGCTTTCCTCGAAGGACGCATTCAGGAAATCGAAGCCGTGTTACGGACGGCGATCGTTGTTGAGAAGACGTACAGCGACGTTGTGACGATCGGGTCACAGGTTACCGTCCAGGAGGATAACTTCTCACCGGAGACATATCATATGGTTGGGGCAAAGGAAGCTGACCCGCGCAACGGTAAAATATCAAACGAGTCTCCTATTGGAAAAGTGCTGATGGACCGCAAGGTTGGCGACGTGGTTGAGGCGGAGACACCTGGCGGCAAACTCAAATTCAAAATTCTGAAAGTCGAATAGCAGCAGCTCAAATAGAAAGAGACCGCAAAGAAAGCGGTCTCTTTTGATTCAGGGCCGATTTACTGTCCGTTACGGGGCCAGATCGCGAGTTCCAGTGTGATGCGCTCGAAGTAGCTCTTCTGAGGCGCCGCGCCCGCCCCATATTCCATGTCCACAACGGTTGCCAATAATTGTAAGGTGGCTGTTTCCAGTAATACCTGTTCCTGCGGTTTGACAACGATCAATTCACCCTTTGGCTCAAGCCGGGCACGGATGCCAGGGTCATTGTAGGCGTGTTCAGACAT
This sequence comes from Anaerolineales bacterium, assembly GCA_031389865.1. GTDB lineage: Bacteria > Chloroflexota > Anaerolineae > Anaerolineales > Villigracilaceae > Defluviilinea. Next base: position 6,560 of record JANMSY010000563.1, read on the forward strand.
CAAGACCTTGGTTGCGGTTTTGATGTCGTTCTTATCGAAGAGCCAGACTTCCAGGGCAGCAACTTTCTTGGGTTCACCAACGCCAACCGTTTCAGAGACGCCAACGCCATACTCACCAAGGAACTCGCCACCGCCCGTGTCAATACTGAACGATTCATCATATAGATCGTCACCGAGAACGTAAGTGGTCATGGTTTGCGTAATGGGCGTAGCAAGTCCCAGGGATTGAAAATCGGTCTTCTCGGCCTGACGGCTGGCCTCAGCTGCCTGCATCACTGCTGTAACAGGCCCTGTACTCTTTCGGAGCAAACGCCACAAGTAAAGGCCGCCCAGTCCCAGTAAAACAATTACGATTGCAATGGAGGCATACAGCACCAGTTGACTCAACAAACTTGAATCTTCATCAGCAGGTGTGCCTGGCAGCGTCCCGGGTGTGCCCCCGCCTACGCTCTGTACAAGCAGACCGAAATTCTGAATGTCTGCTGGATTCAGGTAACCAGGATCACTTTGAAGCAGGCCAAAGACTCGACCCCTCGCTTCTCCCAGGTTACTCCAGCGTTGCAGCGCGGTATTGGGATCGCCTGTCCGGTTATACGAATCAATCGTCATGCGCAAATAATCCTTCTGCAGATCCTCACGCATGACTTCCGGTGTGGTGTCTATCGCTTTTGCAGGCCAGATGCCCCAGGCAAAAATGATTCCGAGGAGTAAACCCAATATAACGCCCAACACAAGAACCACTCTCATGTTCTTTAGGATATTTTTTATGATTGCATTCACTGCTTCCATGGCTTATTCCTTTTTTATGGGGATGTCTACTTTATTATATACCATCCCTTGCCCAAAACAACCATCGCCAGTACCAAAGATTTGTTACATGCCTTCCATCAGATACAACACACGTTCAGACTCGTTGACGTTGACAGCTTCGTGGATTTTGAATCTCGCCCGGAACGCTGCTTCAAAGCCTTCACGCGTATACCTGGAGAAGATATCCTCGCGGGAGGCGAGCAATTTTTTCACCTGGCTGTCAGATTTGGGGACGAATTCAACCACCAGCCACTTTGCTGTCCTGGCAAAGAAATCTGCAATCTGGGATAAAGGCACATTGTTCGAAATCGCCAGATGATGGATGACCGCCAGCGCCAGTGCAAGAGTCACAGGGCCGCGTTCGCCAAATGAGTCGCGCTCACGATTTGCCCATCCGATCGCAGGGCTTGGATTTGTAAGATCCAGCAGGAGAGGCAGAATCTTTTCATTCTTTTCTGCTTTTACCTGACGATAATTCTGCTCCACCGCCGTGGGATCAATATCAAAGGATACAACCTGCTGACCCGCATCGCTTACGACGCGGCTAAAGACCCCATTGTTTGCGCCCAGATCCCATGCAAGCGTGGGCTTAATTCGGCTCGTCCACTCGCGGACCAGTTGCTTCTTATGTTCAAATGCGGCATCGGAATAATTCGTTATATCGTAGTAATTTCCCCACTCTGTCCCGCCGGGCTTCCAGTCCAATTTTTTGATCGTTGCATCAAGGCTCTCGATCAGGCCGGTCATCGCCTGTTTGGTCATCGCGCCGCCGCGTGATTTCACATCTTCGCCCGCGTATTTTTTTTGTGCGGCGGCATGCAAATGAATATGCGTCAGTAGTCCGAAGTTGAAGCGCGTGTTCCAGGGCAGCAGCTCGCTTGCCAGGTCAAGTGGCACACCGTCAATGTACACGCGTAACAACTGGTTCAGGCGAACATCCTTCAGGGCCATCAATGCGAGGGGCGCAAGGAAATGCTGGCAGAACTGACGATACGCGACCCAGGGCTGTCCCTCTTTATACAGCTCAAAGGAAAGCGTGTCGATCAGGGTTGCCTTACCGCGTACAAATTGGATGTTGTAAGCGCTTGCATCCTTCAACGACATTCCCATTTTCAAAGCACGTCGCTGAATGGATAATGTTGCCAGCGCGGCATCCTTCAACTGGCCAAATGACCATTCATACGGATACGAGATGAACGGTACGCGCTCGGGTCGGATAATTTTATACGAGGCATTCATCTCAGCTGGCGGCTGATCTGCATCCATGTGAGGGATCAGCAGCCCAGCCTTTATCAGCTTCTCGTACAAACCCGATTCCATCAAACGTAAATATTCCTGCTCGTACTTGCGATTGACTTGTCGATAGAGGATTCCGTCACGGGAAAACAGGAATCCGCTCGGGTCACGAAAGGAAGCGGAAAGTTGCCCCTCATTGAGTTGAGTCGTCATCGTCCTCATCTGCTTTTGGTTTGACGCCAAACCAGCCCTTGATCTTTGACCAGGATGCGCGCACCGCTATGCCCAAACCGAGCAAAGTGGCGATCAGCAGTTGGATGAGAAAGCTGCCGGAACCGGGATCAAGATAGGGAAGAGGTATGAAGTGCATGTTTGTCTCCTATTCAACAGTTTCAGGAATGATGGCTTCCAACAGGAAGCTTTCCTGGCACTTTGTACATTGAGCCTCACGTTTATTTGAGATGACCAGCAAACCACCACATTTTGGACACGGCAATTTGATGGGTCGCTTCCAGGATGTGAAATCACAATTCGGGTAATTCTCACAACCGAAAAATGTACGTCCCTTGCGCGTTTTTCGCTCAACCAGTTCGCCGCCATCCCTGGGACATTGAATGCCAATTTTCTCGAGCCATGGTTCGGTATAACGGCAGGTTGGGAAGTTTGCACATGAGATAAATTTTCCAAAACGTCCATAACGGATGACCAGCTCACCCCCATCATCCGGGCAGATTCGGCCGATCGGCTCGGGCCCGCTTTTGGTCACCGGCATTTCAGCCTGTGCTTTTTTCAAATCCTCGGCAAATGGATGATAGAACTGGTGGATCACTTCCGTCCATTCAGCCTGGCCGGAGGCGATCATATCAAGGTCTTCCTCCATGCGTGCAGTGAATTGGAAGTCGACTATATCCGAGAAATATTGGGTCATCAAGTCGGTAACCTGCACACCGATTTCCG